>JBGTEZ010000097.1:0-6721 GCA_041747535.1 Gemmatimonadaceae bacterium | reverse complement strand
CATTTTCGCTTCCCGACACCATCCGTGATGCCCTGAACCGTCAGCTCGACGTGGTCCTCGGAGGCATCTAAGCAGATATACTTCTGCCATGGCTGATGCGAAGACCCCGCTTCCGGCGCCCATACCTCCGCGACAGAATATGCTCGACAGGCAGGCGCTCGAGCGCGTGCTCGCCCGGGCCGCCGAGCTTCAGGGTGCGGGCGCGCTTCCGGACTCGACAGAGCTTCTAAGCGAGACCCAGCTTCGCGAGATCGGCGCTGAAGTCGGGCTGAGTCCGGCGACACTCAATCAGGCGCTGGCTGAAGAGCGGACACGCGTTACCCTCCCCGAGGAGCGAGGCTTCGTCGCGCAGCTGGCAGGCGGGCGTCTCGCTACCGCGAGCAGAACGGTCCCGGGAGCTCAAGCCGAAGTGCTCGCCGCGATCGATGCCTGGATGCAGCGCGAGGAATGCCTGCAGGTCGAGCGACGCTTTGGCGATCGCATTACCTGGGAGCCGCAACGCGGGGTGTTTGGAAAGTTGAAGCGGGCGGTGAACATCAGCGGACGCGGCTATCACCTCGTCGACGCCGAGCACGTGTCGGCCACGGTTCTGCCGGTGGACGGAAGTCGCGTCGTCGTCAGGCTCGACGCCGATCTTACCGCCAGTCGCAATCGGAGACTGGGAGGTGGGGGTGCAGTTGCAACCGTCGGAGCCGTGGGTAGCGCGCTGCTTGGCCTCGGACTGGTGATCGCGCACCTGCCTTTGATTCTCGCCGCGGGCATCGCGGTGCTTCCATTCGCCGGCGGTGCCATGGGAGGCTACGCGATTGCGCGCGGCCAGCGTAAAGTGCTGGCTGGCGTTCAGCTGGGGCTCGAGCAGATCCTGGATCGACTCGAGCACGGTGACTTCGGACGTCCAGCCGGATTCTTCAGCGCGCTCGCTCCCCAGCCACGCCTCCCCCGCAGGTAGAGTTGCTCCGGTCATCCTGCTGCAAGGCCCGCGAATGAAAGCGATACGGAAAGTCGGCGTCGTCGGCGGCGGCCTCATGGGAAGCGGAATCGCCCAGGTCTCGGCGGCGGCCGGATTCCCGACGGTGGTGCGCGAAGTCAACCAGGCGCTCTGCGACAAGTCCCGGCAATCGATCGAAAAGGTTCTCGCCAAAGGAATCGAGCGCGGCAAGGTTACCGACGCACAACGGATCTCGACTCTCGAGAACCTCAGGTTCGCCACCGCGGTGCAGGATCTTGCGGACGCCGATCTCATCATCGAGGCGGTCGTCGAAGACCTCGACGTCAAGAACGCGCTCTGGTCGGAGCTGAATCGCATCGCTGGGGCTGACACGATCTTCGCCTCGAATACGTCGAGCCTCACCATCATTGCCATGGCCACCGCCAGCGGACGGGGCGACCGGATGCTCGGACTGCACTTCTTCAATCCGGTTCCGCTGATGAAGCTGGTGGAGGTCGTCCGTACGATCACCACCAGTGAGGAAACGGAAAACCGCGTGCTGGAATTCGTCCGGGCGCTCGGAAAGGAGCCGGTTCGGGCGAAGGACAGCTCCGGGTTCATCGTCAATCTGCTGCTGATTCCGTACATGCTCGACGCCATCAACGCACTCGAGGCCAACGTCGCCTCCGTCGAGGACATAGACAAAGGGATGCAGCTCGGTGCCGGACACCCGATGGGCCCGTTCACGCTGCTCGATTTCGTCGGCCTCGATACCGCCTACAAGATCGCCGAGATCATGTACGCCGAGTATCGGGAGAAGCGCTACGCTCCGCCGCCGCTGCTCAAGCGGATGGTGATGGCGGGAATGCTCGGGAAGAAATCGGGCAAGGGCTTCTACGACTATTCCACCGATCCGCCGAGGGTGAGCGCGCTCGGCCTGTGAGACCGCCCCCTCCGGTCTTCCGTGGAGTCTTTCGCGATGACGAGCTCGCCCGCGCGATCTACTCCGAGGCAGCGGGTATCGGCCGGCTGATTCCTTCGGCGGTCGCGGTACCAGTCGATGCCGCCGACGTCGCATCGCTGGTGGTGTGGGCCGCGGCGACCGGAACCGCGCTGACCCCGCGCGGATCGGGAAGCAGCATGGCAGGTGGTGCTATTGGAGAAGGCGTGGTGGTCGATCTCTCGCGCATCAATCTCCTGGGCAGCATCGATGAGAGCGCTCGAACGGTGTGGGCGGATCCGGGCGTGATCTGGTCGTCGCTGGACGCAGCGGCGAGACTGAAAGGGCTTCGACTTCCCGTCGATCCCTCGAGCGGAAGCTTCTGCACTCTCGGCGGCATGGTGGCGACCAACGCCGCTGGTGCCCGGTCACTTCGTCACGGGCCGATCCGCGCCTGGGTGCATGCGGTCGACTGCGTCTTCAGCGACGGCGACCGCGCGGTCATCACCCGCGGAGAAGCTCCACCCACGCGCGTCGAAGCGATCAATCGATTCATGCGGGACGCACACCCGAAGATCGTTGCCAGCGACAGCAGGAGGCCAATACGCCACGAAGGCGTGAGGAAGGAATCCTCGGGTTACGCCCTCCACGCGTACTCCGAAAAGGCGGATCTGGTCGATCTCGTAGTCGGAAGCGAGGGCACTCTGGCAATGATCGTGGCCGTGCAGCTCTCTCTCGCTCCTGTCCCGGGCGCGACGAGCAGTGTGCTCGGATCCTTTCCTTCACTCGATAGCGCCGCGAGCGCGGCGATCAAGGCAGTGGCCGCGGGCGCGAGTGCCTGCGAGCTGCTCGATCGAACCTTTCTGGCGTTTGCGCTGGAGGGGGATCGGGTCGGCGCGAGCTTGCGCGACGAGGTGCAGGGAGCAGAGGCGATCCTGCTGGCTGAGGTTGAGGGACATACGCCCCAAGAGGCAGCAGCCGGCGCACGACATCTTGCGAAAGCTTTCTCCGCCGCCGGTGCGACCGCGTGCGACATCGCTCTCACTCCGGAAGCCGAGCACGAGCTGTGGGAGCTCCGTCATGCCGCCAGCCCGATTCTCTCCGCGCTCAGGGATTTGACCTCAATGCAGTTCATCGAGGACGGAGCAGTACCGCTCGATAGGCTGCCGGAGTACGTGAGAGGGGTTCGAAAGGCACTCACTGACCGCGGAGTGAGCGGAGTGATCTTCGGCCATGCGGGGGACGCACACATCCATGTGAATCCGCTTCTCGACGTCCGAGCGCCCCAGTGGCGCTCTCAGATTGAGGGCCTCCTCGAGGATGTCGTTTCGCTGACGGCCCGACTCGGTGGGACTCTGAGCGGGGAGCATGGGGACGGAAGACTTCGCGCTCCGCTGCTGGAACGAGTCTGGCCGGGCGAAGCGCTCGAAGCCTTCGCGCTGGTGAAAAAAGCCTTCGATCCCGAGAACATCTTCAATCCCGGAGTGAAGATCCCTGGACGCGGGCAAACCTCCATCGGCGCGATAAAGTACGATCCCGCGCTTCGTCCGCTTCCGGCCGGGGCGCGGTCCGCTCTCGACGCACTGACCGTCGCCCGTGACTACGGAGCTTTCCGGCTGTCGCTGATCGACGGTTCATCTTAGGTTTCTGCCGCCTTAACCCACGAGCGCCGTTTTGATTTATACCGAGCCCCGCATCAGCCTTCTCGCGCGTCCGAATTTTCTCGAGCCGGACCATCTCAAGGTCGAATGGCTGGGAGAGAGCACGGACGGTGAGAGGCTGGCCGAGTTCGCGGGCCGTCTCTGCTATATGAGTCAAAGGAATCCGGCAAAGCGGGCGACGCGGGACTACCTCGAGAACATCAAGAAGCAGGGCCACGGGTCAGTGCTCGAACACGCGAGCTACTCATTGCTGCTCGAGGGGGTGAGCCGGTCCCTCACCCACGAGCTCGTTCGTCACCGCGCCGGTTTTGCCTATAGCCAGCTCAGTCAGAGATACGTCGATGAGTCGGAGGCGAACTTCGTCGTCCCGCCGGCGATCATCGGCGACGCGACGCTCGAGGGTCAGTGGAGGAAGCAGATCGAGGAGGCGCAGCGGAGCTACGTCGGCCTCGTCGAGCAGCTGATGGAGCGTTACTCATGGGTGGCCGACAAGGTTCATCGCCGGAAGATGGCTCGCGAGGCGGCGAGAGGCGTTTTGCCGAATTCCACCGAGACCAAGATCGTGGTGACTGCCAACGCGAGAGCCTGGCGGACGATGCTGGAGCTCCGGTCCAGCGAAGGAGCGGAGCTGGAGATCCGGCGCTGCGCGGTGATGATTCTTCAGCTTCTCTCGAGGGAAACACCGGCTTTCTTCTCGGATTTCGAGATATACACGGCCGAGGACAGAGTGGAAGCGGCCAGGATCAGATACCACAAAGTCTGAGGCCTCACTCGGTCGTAGTCCGGAAACTGAATTGCGCCTCGATAGAAAATCGACGATTCGATCCGGTCGATTCTTGGAAAAACTTTTTTTCATCTCTAAAAAAGATTTTCAAAAACGCGGAATAATTATTGCGCCATATGATTGCGGTTATATACTTGTCGCAATGATACGACCGCAGGAATTTTCGTAGGTGGCAGTGACTCTCATCGGTCTCGCCTACAATGAAAAACCCGAGCCATCAGAGCTCGCCAGCCCGGTCTCCTCGGGCGGCCGTCAGGAAGACGGGGAGCTTTCGCGTCCCGATGAAGAGCCTCCAAGCAAAAAAGTTGATCGCACCATCGCGGAGCTGACGGCCCGCGACGAGTTCGCAGAGTGGGACAGCCCGGTCACGATTGCCGCGGTGGAATCGGCCCTCTCCCGCCTCGGAAAAGTGGTCCGCCTCGAGGCAAACGAGGAATTTCCCGAGCGGCTCCGCGCCGCAAAGCCCGACATCGTCTTCAACATCGCCGAGGGGCTTCACGGAGTGAACCGCGAGTCCCACGTTCCGGCGATCTGCGAATTTTTCGGGATTCCGTATTCCGGCAGCGACCCCTTCACCCTCTCGCTCTGCCTCGACAAGGCGAAGGCGAAGGAGACTCTCGCCTTTCACGGGATTCCTACTCCGCGCTTCGGAGTGGTCAACCGCATCGAGGATCTGGGGGCGATTTTGGCGAAGCTCGAGTTTCCGCTTTTCATCAAGCCGCTCCACGAGGGATCGTCCAAGGGAATCACCGACGGCAACTACTGCCGCGACCGGGCGCAGCTCGAGAAGCAGACGGAATTCCTCCTCGAGAGCTACGACCAGCCCGTGCTCGTCGAGGAGTATCTGCCCGGGCAGGAGTTCACCTGCGGCGTTCTCGGCAACGGCGACGAGGCGACCGTTCTTCCGATCGTCGGCATGAATTTCGACACGCTTCCCGGTGGAGCGCTGCCCATCTACAGCTTCGACGCGAAGTTCGTCTGGGATCGCCCCGAGAAGCCGCTCGAGATTTTTCAGTGTCCGGCTCGTATCACGAAGAAGCTTCAAGCGTCTATTGAGCGAGTTACGCTCGATGCGTTTCGAGTACTCGGCTGCCGCGACTGGGCGAGGATCGATGTTCGTCTCGACGCGGCGGGAGCTCCGAACGTGATCGAGGTGAATCCGCTGCCGGGAGTTCTGCCGGATCCGGCCGACAATTCGTGCCTGCCGAAAGCGGCACGCGCGGCAGGGATCGGGTATGAAGAGCTCATTCAGAGTTGTCTGAAGCACGCCGCCTCGAGGCAGGGAGTGAAGCTCGGATCCACTCCCGCGCAGAAGCGGAGCAGCAGCTGGCGGGCCGGTGCTGGTCGCGAGCGGGCTGGTGTGACGAACGTGAAGGAAAGGGAGGACACGCGATGAAAATTGCTTTGTTGTTCGACGGGCTTTCCGCCCTCGGCAAGGCTCCGGAGGTGCAGCTGCTCGATTCAATCGAGGCGGTGGAGCACGCTCTCCTGGACTGGGCCGACGAAGTCGTTCGCGTTCCCGTGACCCTCGACGGGCGCTGGGTCGAGCGCGTCCGCAAGGGGAAGTTCGACCTCGTCTTCAATCTCTGCGAGGGAATCGACGGAGAAGCCGTCTACGAGCCGATGGTGATCTCGGTGCTCGAGCTGCTCGGGGTTCCCTTCACCGGAAGCTCCAGCTGGACCGCCGCCCTCACACTGAGAAAGAATCTCGTCAATGCCGTTCTCGACCGGGCGGGTCTCCCCGTGCCGCGCTGGTCGTATCTCCGCAAAGGAGACGAAGTGACCAGCGTGGGCTTTCCTGCGATCTGCAAGCCGGCCGCGGAGGACGCGTCGGTCGGCATCGAGCAGCGATCCGTGGTAAGAAGCATGCGCGCGCTCAACGCGCGGGTCGAGGCAATGTTGGGAGGCTGGGACGAAGTGCTAGTGCAACGCTTCATCGACGGACGCGAGGTGAACGTGGCGATTCTCGGAGACGAAACTCTGCCCATCGCGGAGATCGACTTTGCGGGAATGCCGCGCGGAATGTGGCGCATCGTTTCCTATCGCTCGAAGTGGGAGACAGGCAGCGACGAGGATCTCGGCGCCAGGCCTACGTGTCCGGCGGATTTGCCGGAGGACCTCGCCAACGAGCTCATCTCCATCGCCCGCGCGGCGTGGAACGTCGTCGGCGGTGAGGGTTATGGACGCGCTGACTTCCGCATCGATGCATCGGGACGTCCGTGGTTGTTGGAGATGAACGCCAACCCGGACATCTCTCCGGATGCGGGGCTCGCGCGCATGGCGGGCGTCTCCGCGATCGAGTATTCCGCGCTCATTCGTCGTATCTGCGACCTGGCACTGGCCAAGCGCAGCGAAAACGCAGCCGAGCGCTGGCTGCGGACGCTCCGGCTCTCCGGAGTGGGTTGATC
>JBGTEZ010000096.1:0-4691 GCA_041747535.1 Gemmatimonadaceae bacterium | reverse complement strand
AGCCGCTGCTCGCGGTGGGAACGCATGCCCTCCTGCAGGACGCGGCGGTCTTCGGCAGGCTTGGCTTCGTGACGATCGACGAGCAGCACCGCTTCGGCGTGGAGCAGCGCGCCGCCATATCGGCAAAGGGCGGGACACCGGACGTGCTGCTCATGAGCGCAACCCCGATCCCGCGCTCTCTCGCGCTCACCCTTTACGGTGATCTGGACGTGAGCACGCTCGACGAGCGTCCCGCCGGGCGACAGCCAGTGACGACAGTGATGCGTCCCGAGTCAGCGCGCGACAGGGTCCTGGAGTTCGTCGCCCGCGAGACGGAGAAGGGTCGTCAGGCTTACGTGGTCTACCCCGTCATCGAAGAATCCGAGAAGACCGATCTCAAGGCGGCAACCACGATGTACGAGCAGCTTTCAGCGGGCCCATTTGCCGGACGGGTCGTCGCGCTGATACACGGCCGGGTTCCGGCTGACGAGCGCGAGAGGACAATGCGCGCCTTCAGGGACGGCAAAATCGACATCCTCGTTTCCACCACCGTGATTGAAGTGGGGATCGACGTCGCGAACGCAACGGTGATGCTCGTGGAGCATCCGGAGCGGTTTGGGCTGTCGCAGCTCCACCAGCTGCGAGGACGTGTGGGGCGCGGCGCGGAAGCGTCGTACTGCATCCTGCTCGGCGACGTCGGCGATGAAGCCGCCGAGCGTCTCGGGATCTTCGTCGCCACGGAGGATGGATTCGAGATCGCTCGCGCGGACCTGCGGCTGCGGGGCATGGGAAATCTGTTCGGCGAGGAGCAGAGCGGCGCCGCGACTTTCAAGGTCGCTGACCCCGTGCGCGACGAAGAGCTCAGCCTCAAGGCGCGGAAGGCCGCCGAGCTCCTCCTCGCGCGCGATCCCGAACTCTCGGCCCGCGAAAACGAAGGGGTGCGCCGGGTGCTCGCGTCCCGTTATTCGCGAGCGCTGGAGCTATTCAGAGTAGGCTAGGAACGGCGCGGGTGCTAAGGGGTGGGGTTCGCCAGCCGCTTCTTGATACGCTCCAGCTCCGCGTTCGCCTCCGCGAGCTCAGTCTTGTTCCGCGACAGCTGGCTGCGCAGCTGGGCGATTTCCTCGTCACGGCTGACGCGCGACGCGGCGGACGTTGAGTCCGGACTCTGCGTAACGACGACGACGGTATCCGGCGCCCAGCTCCGGCTCGCGCCCGCGGCAAGTGCACGGGCCGCGACGGCGGTCCGGCGAAGGATCTGAGCCTCGTTGCGGAACCACCCTTCAGGCTCGTTGACCAGATATGCGTCCAGAGCGGCGATGCCGCCCTCCAGCGAGCCGAGAGTATTGGCAGGGTCGACCAGGTATGCTGCACGCCAGAATGCTATTTCACGCGCCTCACGCGTATTCGGGTGCTGGCGCGCAAACTCGGCGAGGAGGCGATCGGCCGCGTGATAGTTGCCTGCCTCCACGTTGCGGCGGGTTTCGGCCCTCGTCCGTTCCCAATCTTTCCTGAAGGTACCCGACTCGACCCGTGGTAGCTCGGCGCAGGCCGTCGCCACACAGGCCGCCACTGCCGCCAGAAAAATCCTCATGCTGCTCCCTGTATTGTTGGTGCCCGCTCGCGCCTTCTCCTTGCCAGCGGAGGTTCAACGGGAAGGGTTACGATGAATGTTGTGCCGTGGCCAACGAGGCTTTCGACGGAGATCGCGCCGCCGTGCGCCTCGACGATTTCTTTCGCAATCGCCAGGCCTAGGCCCGTGCCCTTGCTCGCCGCCTGAGCCTGATTGTCGGCCTGGTAGAATTTGGCAAAGATGTGGGGTAGCTGGTCTGCCGAGATTCCGGCTCCGCGATCGTGTACCGTGATCGAAACCCCGTCTTTGTCGGGCACGACCGTGATCGCGACCTGGCCGCCATGGGGGGTGAACTTGAAAGCGTTCGAGATCAAATTCCCCAGGACTTCGTTGATCCTGTCCTCGTCCCAGAGGACGGTTGCCGGCAGAGCCTCGCCGTGAGTCACGCTGAACGCGATCTCTCGCTGCATCGCCAGCACCGAAAACGAGCTCTCGAGTGTGCTCAGCAGTTTGTGCAGGTCGACCTGCCGGACGTCCAGCTTGCCACCGCTCGCCTCGAAACGGCTGATGTCCAGGAGACGTTTCACCAGACGCGTCAAGGAATTCGCTTGTTTGGTCAGCGTCTCGAGGATTTCGCGCTGCTTCGGCGAAATCTCTCCGTATATCCCCTCCTGAAGAAGCTCGAGATAGCCCAGCATGACGTTTATGGGCGTCTTGAGCTCGTGCGACGCGACGCCGACGAATTCCGCGCGCAACCGCTCCAGCTCGGAGAGCTGCTGGACCATCGACCGGTAGCTTGCGGCGAGCCGTCCGAATTCGTCACCCCTTTGAGGGGACAGGCCGAGGTCGCGGCTCAGGTCGCCCTCGGACACGGCGCGCATGCCTTCCTCGAGCTTCCGCACGGGCCGGCTGATGAACGTCGTGAGCCGGACGGCGATGATGAAAGCCAGAAAGAGCGCAACGATCAGCGCTCCGGTGACGAGTCGCTGGGAGTTGAGGGTCGCCGTGGTCGCGTCCGCCACCGCCTGCCGCGTGCGATTGCGGAGAGTATTCGCGCTCGCGCCGAGCGCGCTGTCGACGGCGGCGATGGCGGGTCTGGTGCGACGTGAGGAGATCAGCTCCGCAACGGCCCCGCGCCCGGCAGCCGCGTGCGCGTATTCCTCGCCGGAGGCGGCCCGAAGGGAATCGAGTGCTGCCCTGATCCGAGTCGCGGACAGATCGAGGTTGTAGCGCTCGAGAGAATCCGTGAACGCGACGAGTCCATCGATCTGTCGCTGCATCCTGATCGCACTGTTCCGGTCGTGAATGAACAACAGCGCGTCTTCCGCTCGCCGGGTATCGTCTGTTCGCTCGCGAAACGATCCAAGCAGCAGCGAAGCGGCGAATTCACGGTCGCGCAGCACTCTGCTCGTGTTGTAGAGGTGTTCGAGTGACCTGAGCGAGATGATCAGCGGGATCACGAGCACCAGCACGATCGCGAACAATCCCCACCCGAGGCGGGCGCGCAGAGTCACGTCAGGAGAGCCCTAGCGGGCCAGGATTGCGCAATCATTTTCTGCAGCCGCCGGCCAGCGCGATCTGCTCGGGGACACCGTTCTGAGTAGTGACAATCTCTTTCGTGGCAAGCGCGTAAGATATCGTGACGCCGAGGTAGACGGAACCGCGACGAAGTGGTACTCTGAGGCCGCATGATGGCCACCAGCAACTGACATGACCCCCCAATATTCGCGCATATCCGAGCTTCCGCTTCACACTGGCGAGACCGTGCGCGTCCGCGGCTGGGTCCATCACCTGAGATCGTCCGGAAAGGTCGCGTTCGTCGTGATGCGCGATGGCACCGGACTGCTTCAGGCCGTAGTCGTGAAAAATGCCGTACCGCCTGAAAGCTGGGAGGCGTTCGGCCGCCTGACCCAGGAAACGACCATCGAGGTCGAAGGCGAGGTGAGGGCGGACGCGCGCGCTCCCGGTGGATACGAGCTTGGCGTCGCCACACTCGCCGTGCTCGCGACGAGCCCGATCGACTATCCCCTCCAGCCGAAAGAGCACGGCATCGACTTTCTTCTCGATAACCGGCATTTCTGGCTCCGAACCCCACGCCAGCGGGCGATCGCGAAAGTGCGACACGAGGTGGAGCAGGCGATCCGCGATTTCTTCTACGAGCGGGACTTTACCCTCGTCGACACGCCAATCCTTACCGCCGCAATCGGGGAGCGGAGCGGGCTCTTCGCGACGGAGTACTTCGACGAGGGGACCGCTTACCTCGCTCAGACCGGTCAGCTCTACGGAGAGGCGGCCGCCGCTGCCCTCGGCAAGATCTATTGCTTCGGGCCGACGTTCCGAGCTGAGAAATCGAAGACACGCAGACACCTGACCGAGTTCTGGATGGTGGAGCCTGAGGTGGCGTTCAACGACTCGAACGACAACATGCGACTGCAGGAAGAGTTCGTCTCGTTTGTCGTCGCGCGCTGTCTCGAGCGGCGCCGTCCGGAGCTTGCGGAGCTCGAGCGCGATGTCTCCAGGCTCGAATCCGTCAAGCCGCCATTTCCGCGGATCGATTACGGCGACGCCGTAAAAATTCTTCAGGCGAAGGGAAGCTCGGTGAAATGGGGCGAGGATCTGGGGGCCGAGGATGAGGCTCTTCTCGTCGCGGACCACGATCGCCCGATCTTCATCGTCAACTACCCGAAGGAAGCGAAAGCATTTTACATGAAGGAGAATCCCGCCGATCCTCGCACGGTGTTGTGCGACGACTGCCTCGCTCCCGAGGGTTACGGAGAGATCATCGGCGGCTCGCAGCGCGAGGACGATTACGACAAGCTCCTGGCGCGAATCAACGAGGAAGGGCTGCCGGTCGCCGCCTACAACTGGTATCTCGACCTGCGGAAGTACGGGACCTTCGTTCACTCGGGGTTCGGGCTCGGTCTCGAGCGCACGGTGGGCTGGATCTGCGGAATCCATCACATCAGGGAAGCGATCGCGTTTCCGCGCACCATGAATCGTCTTCGGCCCTAGCCGGGCACTACACTACGGACACATGCTTTTTCAGCGCGAAGACTATCTGCTGAGACTGATTCGACAGACGGCGGAGGCGTTGCGCCGCCTGCGCGAGGCGCTGACCGGAGAGGCGTCCGCCGCCGACGTC
>JBGTEZ010000095.1:0-5412 GCA_041747535.1 Gemmatimonadaceae bacterium | reverse complement strand
GCAGAGGATCGTCAGCTCCTCACCCTTCCCGAAACGCTCCGCGTCGGCGTGCGAGAACACCCGGCCGCGCGGCGAAAGAAGCACGATCGGCGCGGTGGCACCAATTGACTCCACCGCCTCGAAAAAGGGCTCCGGCTTCATGACCATCCCCGCGCCGCCCCCATAAGGTGCGTCATCGACTGTCCGATGCCTGTCGTGAGTGAAATCCCGGAGGTCCACGATGTTGTATTCGACACTTCCGGCCTCGCGGGCCCGGGACGGAATGCTCAGGCCCAGCGGCCCGGCGAAAAACTCGGGGAAGATCGTGACGACGTTGATGCGGAGTGCCATCGACTCACTCGATCAGGCCAAGAGACTCGTCGACGACGACCGTGCGCCGCTCGACGTCCGTTCTCATCACGATCTCCGGACGATACGGGACGAGCGCGCTTCCGTTCGACGTTTTCACATCGAGCAGTACACCGTGTGGCAGCTCGTAGAACATCGTGACTTCGCCCAGCGGCTCACCCGCCCTTCCCTCGACCTTCATTCCGATCAGATCGTGGAGGTACACCTCATCGTCGGCCGGCGGTGGCAGCTCGGCGAACGGAGCGAGCAGGTACCTCCCGCGCCACAGCTCCGCGCTGTCGCGGTCGCGGAGCTCCTCGAACTGGACGATGAGTCCGTTCTTGAATGGCTTGGAGGCTTCAATTGTCAGCGTCGGTGGTTTTCCCTCACCGCGCACATCACGCGCAACCGCCAAATCACCGTTGGCATCGCCCGCAAAAACACGACTGCCGGACGCGAAGACGACGTCCGGCTTTCCGGTGAGAGGCTCGACAACGACCTCTCCGCGTATTCCCTGGGCTTTGCGAATCAGCCCGACGATCGCGTACTCGGGCTCGGCCATGTCAGTAGGGAGAGCTACGCGCCGGCGGGCGCGTCTTCGGGCGTCTCTCTGACGGGAACGGCCGTCGCCTTGTGCTCGATGCCAAGGCGGGCTTCGTGGCGGCGCTTGAGCACACCCGCGCGGCGGAGGAGTGAGCGAACGGTATCGGTCGGCTGTGCGCCGACGCCGAGCCAGTAGTTGGCGCGCGCCTCGTCGATGTTGAGGCCGCCCTCGGTCTGGCGGGGAGCATACTGTCCGATGATCTCGATGAACTTGCCGTCACGCGGGCTCTGCGAATCCGCGACGACAACACGGTACACCGGTGCCTTTTTCCGCCCGACACGGCGGAGACGAATCTTTACCATCTACTGCTCCCTTGATACGGTTTGATGAGCGCTGGGCGCTCTCGTCCGGGCTCCTCGCGACACCGGTAGTTCCGGTGCGCACCCGACTTGGTACAGCCTTTCAATATAGCCGAATTTCGGGGCGGATTGAAGACGCGCCGTACTTCACCTTCGGGCACGCATCGTCGCCGGTGCGTCGGAGGGGGGACCGGGCTCCGCGGCCCCTCGCTTACACGCTGCGAGCCTCGCCGTCGTTAATCTAGGGCTCCCTGTCGCGAGTCTCTTGCTACGCGAGAGGCCGCTCCACCCGATCCCCCCTCCGACTCCCCACGTAGTTCAGTCTCGACGTCCCATCCGTGCGGCGCCTCCTCGCTCCGCCCTCAGCGCGCGACACGTAAGCCGCGATACGCCCATGTCCCTCTGATTACGCTCGCGCAAACGGAGCGCGGCGGCTCCCGCCGTTGTAGCTAGAGATCCGTGGAGGGGAGGTGAGAGTATCCGCGCAGGCGGCGTCGCGCGTAGCAAGAGACTCGCCGACATGGAGCCGTAAGAGCACACCGGGCGAGGCTCGCAGCGTGTAAGCGCGTTAGCCGCCGAAGCGGGTACTCTCACCTCCCCCACACAGAAATGCCACTCGGCGGGGGCAGTCCCGCACGAGCTCACCGCCCGCCGAACATACCCGGCATCGATGGCATTCCAGGCCGACCACCCGCGGACATCTTCTTCATCATCTTCTGCATCTCCCGGAACTGGTCCAGCAGTCGGTTGACGTCACTGACCGGACGGCCGCACCCCCGGGCGATCCGTGAGCGGCGCGAGCCGTTGATGATCCCTGGATTCCTGCGCTCTTCCGGCGTCATGGAAAGTACGATCGCCTCGACGTGCTTCATGCGCTTGGGGTCGGCCTTCATCTGCTTGAGCGCCTTGGTGTTCACGCCCGGCAGCATCTTCAGCAGTCCCTCGAGCGGACCCATCTTCTGGATCTGTCGCATGCTGTTCAGGAAATCGTTGAGGTCCATTCCCTCCTTGCGGACCTTTTTCTCGAGCCGGCGCGCCTCAGCCTCGTCGAACGTGGCCTGCGCCTTCTCGACCAGGCTGACGACATCTCCCATCTGGAGGATGCGGCCGGCCATCCGCTCGGGGTGAAATTCCTCCAGCGCATCGCTCTTCTCGCCGACGCCGATGTACTTGATCGGCTTCTTCGTCACTCCGTAGATGGAAAGCGCGGCGCCACCGCGGGCGTCGCCGTCCATTTTGGTGAGGATGACTCCGGTGATGTCGAGGGCGCTGTCGAAGCCCTGCGCGATCCGGACGGCCTCCTGCCCCGTCATCCCATCGGCGACGAGCATGATCTCACTCGGGCGGAGCGCTTCCTTGAGACGCGAGAGCTCCTGCATCATCGCCTCGTCGATCTGGAGGCGTCCGGCGGTGTCGATGATCACCACCCGGTCGCGCTCCCGGAGCGCTTCGGCTACTCCCGCACGCGCGATCTTCACGACGTCCGTGGTGGTCCGGTCGGCGTAGACCGGAACTCCGAGCTCCCGTCCAAGAGTCTCCAGCTGGTCGATTGCCGCGGGCCGGTAGACGTCGCAGGCGACCAGCCGCGCCGACCTTCCTTCTCCCTTCAGCTTGAGCGCGAGCTTCGCGGCGGTCGTGGTCTTTCCGGAGCCCTGGAGCCCGACCATCATCACCACGGACGGAGGCACGGTACTGAGCCTGAGGCCCTCCCTCCGCTCGCCGAGCATGGCGGCGAGCTCCTCGTGGACGACCTTGACCAGCTGTTGCCCGGGCGAGACGGTGCTGAGGGTCGAGATACCCTTCGCTTTCTTCTCGACTCGCTCGAGGAACTCGCGTGTGAGCTGGAAGTTGACGTCGGCTTCCAGCAGCACGCGCCGGACTTCGCGCAGGCCTTCCTTGATGTCGCTTTCGCTCAGTACGCCGCGGCCGCGAAGGCGTGCGAACGTCGCTTCGAGCTTTTCGCTCAGGTCCTCGAACATAGCCTTGAAACATAGACGCGGTTAACTTCTGAAACAACAGAACGGTCACGTCGCCCGAGAGGAATTGGATGCCGCCAGCCCAGCGGAAAGACGACATACTGCACGCCGAGCTACCGGCGACGCTGCCACTCATGGCGCTCCGGTCGACCATCGTCTATCCCCTCGGCACGATAGCGGTGCAGATGGGCGCCCCCGAAAATCTCTCGTTGCTGCGGGCGAACGAGCAATCGGGTCTCATCGTGGGACTGGTGGTTGCCACCGGCGACCACGACGACGTGCTCGATCCTGAGCGCTTCGTCGGCCGCGTCGGCGTAGCGGCGCGGGTGCACGAGCGGATCAACCTTCCGGGCGAAACCGTTCAGATCACGCTTCAGGGACTGCGCCGCATCATCGTCGAGGGAGTCTCGCAGACGGAGCCATACCCGATCGTCCGCATCAGGCCGGCCAAGGAGATTCCTCCCGATGACAATGAGGTAGATGATCTCATCTCCCGAATCGTCATCGGCGCGGAGACGCTCGCCGAGCTGATCGACCGGATTCCTGACGAAGTGCCGGCGATTCTGAAGATGAATATCTCCGACCCGGGTCGCTTTGCCGACCTCGCCGCGACCAATCTGAACTTCAAGGTCTCCGACAAGGACGAGATCCTCCAGCGCCTCAACATCGGCCAGCGCCTCAAGTTCCTGCTCGGGCGCGTCGAGCGGGAAGTCGGGCGTGCGCGCGTGGCCGAGGACGTGAAGCGGCAGACCGAGATCAAGATCGAGCAGCACCAGCGCGAGTTCTACCTCCGCCAGCAGCTCCGCGCGATCCAGTCCGAGCTCGGTGAGGGTGATCCGGCCGACAAGGAAGCGATCGAGATCCTGAAGAAGCTCGAGGAGGCGAATCTTCCCGAGAAGGCGGCACAGGAAGGGCGCCGTGAGGTGGAGCGGCTCAGGCAGCTGTCACCCGCGTCGAGCGAGTATCAGGTCATTCGCACTTATCTCGACTGGATGTGCACGCTGCCGTGGGACAAGAAATCCGATGGCGAGGCGATCGAGCTCAAGAGAGTCGAGGAGCTACTCGACAGCAGGCACTACGGACTCAAGGAAGCCAAGGAACGCATCACCGAATACCTGGCAGTCCGAAAGCTGCGTGGAGGAGATCCGCATGGGCCGATCCTCTGCTTCGTGGGGCCGCCGGGAACGGGCAAGACATCTCTCGGTGAAGCCATCGCTACTTCGATCGGGCGGGCGTTCTACCGTATTTCAGTCGGCGGCGTCCGCGACGAAGCCGAGGTACGCGGGCACCGCCGTACCTACGTTGGCGCGATGCCGGGCTTGATTCTCCAGTCGCTGCGCCGGGTGCAGGTCAGAGACGCCGTTCTCATGATCGACGAGATCGACAAGATGACCTCTGGTGGCCCCTCCGGTGATCCGACGGCGGCAATGCTCGAGGTGCTTGACCCATCGCAAAACTCCAACTTCGTCGACCACTATCTGAATCTTCCGTTCGACCTGTCCAGCATTCTGTTCATCTGCACCGCGAACAACCTGTTCGACATCCCGGCACCGCTGCGTGACCGCATGGAAGTGATTCGGGTGCTCGGATACACGGTCGAGGAGAAAGTTGAAATTGCGTGGAGATATCTGCTCCCGCGGTTGCTGGAGGACCACGGAATCACCGACAAGGACATTCAGTTCACCGACGAAGTCCTGGGCTTCATCTCAAACCGCTATTCCCGCGAGGCCGGCCTCCGGAACTTCGAGCGCAACATCGCCGCGCTGATGCGGAAGCGCGCGCGCAAGAAGGCCGACGGCGAGGAGGGTGCATGGATCGTCGACAATCCGATGGTCATCGAGCACCTCGGCAATCCGACCTACACGCTCGAGGACGCGGAGCAGGAGCCGGAGATCGGTGCCGTCACGGGAATGGCGTGGACCACCACCGGCGGCGATCTGATGGTCATCGAGGCCCTTAGAATGCCGGGGGCGGGACGGCTCACCGTGACGGGCCAGCTCGGTGACGTCATGCGCGAGTCGGTCGACGCCGCCTACTCCTACGTCCGCTCCCGCGCGAAAACGCTCGGAGTCGACGAGCTCGAGTTCAAGGAGTCGGATCTCCACGTTCACTTCCCGGCCGGCGCAATTCCGAAGGACGGTCCGAGCGCGGGCGCGGCGGTGACGCTCGCGATCGCCAGCGTGCTCAGCCGGCGCCCGGTGCGGCG
>JBGTEZ010000094.1:0-6560 GCA_041747535.1 Gemmatimonadaceae bacterium | reverse complement strand
GGCAGCGCCGCGCCGAAGCAGCCCGCCGGCGGAGCGACTGCCTTCAGCGGCAGCGCCGCGCTTGGCTACGCAAAGGCACAGGTGGACTTCGGCCCGCGTGTCCCTGGCACCGAGGCGGCAAGAAAAGCGGGAGACTGGATCGTCGCTCAGATGCTCACCCGCGCCGACACCGTCATCGTCCAAAGCTGGACGCATACCACCGCTAGCGGGAAGAAGCTGCCGATGCGAAACATCCTGGCGCGCTTCCGGCCGGAGCTTGCCGAGCGAGTGTTATACGTCACGCACTGGGATTCACGTCCGGTGTCGGAGTCCGCGAACACCGATGCCGAGCGGAAGCTTCCCGTCCCGGGCGCGAATGACGGAGCGTCTGGTGTCGGCCTCTTCGTCGCGCTCGGGGACGTGCTCAAGACTCAGAAGCCGACGGTCGGAGTCGATCTGCTCTTCGTCGACGGAGAGGATTACGGCGAGTTCGGCCCGCCGGACGTGGATGTGCTGATCGGGTCGACCTACTTCTCGACGCACCTGCCGTCTCCCGATTACAGGCCGCTATTCGGGGTGGTGTGGGACATGATCGGCGATTCAGATTTGCGGATTCCCTACGAAACCCATTCGTTCCAGAGGGCTCCCGAGGTCGTCGCTCGGGTGTGGCAGACCGCCGCCGACCTGGGGTACGGCAGTGTCTTCGTCCAGGAGAGCGGGGGACCGGTGACCGACGATCACCTGCCTTTGCTCAATGTCGGGCTACGGGTGATCGATGTCATCGATCTGACTTATCCCGCGCACCACACCCAGCAGGATACGATGGACAAGATCTCGGCGAGATCGCTCAGTATCGTGGGGGATGTCGCCACGGCACTCGTCACACGATAGTGGCAGGGTCCGGGGGCACCTGGAGGGGATGCAAGTAACGAGTACTCAGTTCTGAGTTTGCCAGTAATCAGTGGTTTCCAGTGACGCGCTGACTGAAAACCACCGATGACTGATGACTCAGGACTGCAGACTCGTTACTTGCATCCTCCGTCCCTACCTCGTGGCCGGCCAGGGGCCGATTAGACCCGATTGGCGATGGTCTGATGGCAAGCTCCGGAGGATGAGAGCCAACCTTCGCGCATGGGCACCCCGGCCGAGCGAAAGGCGCTGCTCTTCTTCTCCGCCGTCCTTGTCCTCGGAACGGCAACGAGAGCCTTTCGCGCGAATCGGTCCAGCGCGCCTGTAGGGGCCGCCGCAGCTTCCGCGCTGGCGACCCAGATCAAGGCCGCGGACTCGGCGAGGAAGGCGGGGCGAAAGCCCAAACGCTCAAAAAAGGCAAAGGCGGTGATGGAGCGTCCCGGACCGGTCGATCTGGACGTCGCGACGGCGGAGGAGATCGAGTCACTTCGCCACATCGGGCCCGCCCTCGCTCGCCGCATCGTTGCCGACCGGGACTCCTTCGGCCCGTTTGGCTCACCAGAGGGTCTGCTGAGAGTCCGAGGCATCGGCCCCTCTATGGTAGAAAAGCTCGACACGAGCGTAACCTTCTCCCTCCTTCCGCGTCCTAAGAACACAGTCATACCCAGGCGTTCCGAGCTGCCAAAAGCACCCAGGAAGCCGCACCGGAGGGATACGCGTTCTTGACAGCTCCTGCCGCAAATGCGCCTAGGATTGGCGATCTGCTTCTGAGAGAAGGACTGGTTACCCAGGACCAGATCAACAAGGCTCTCCAGGAACAGAAGAATCATGGAACCAGGGTCGGCTACAACCTGGTGAAGCTCGGTTTCGTAAAAGAAACCGACCTCACCCGGATGCTTGCCCGTCAGCACCGCATGCCTGCCGTCGACCTTACCAAGTTCCAGGTCGATCCCCGCATTGCGAAGCTGATTCCCGGCGATCTCGCTCTCAAGTACAGCGTCCTGCCCCTCAAGCGCGATGGCCGCACGCTTACGATTGCCCTTTCCGACCCGAGCCACCTCGAGGTGCTCGAGGACATCAAGTTCATCACGCGGCTCGACATTTTCCCGGTCATCGCCGGCGAGTTCACCCTCCGCAACGCCATCGAGAAGTTCTACGAGTCGGGCGAAGCGCAGATGGAGAACCTCCTCGCCGACATCAATGACGAAGGCGATGTCGAGATTCTCGAGAGCGAAAACGAAGCTACAGCCGATGCCGCCAACACCGGCCTCATCGACGAAGCCCCCGTCGTCAAGCTGATCAACGCCATCCTCACCGACGCCGTCAAGAAGGGCGCTTCCGACATCCACTTCGAGTGCTTCGAGAAGGATCTTCGGGTGCGCTACCGAATCGACGGAGCGCTGCAGGAGATCATGAAGCCGCCCATCAAGATGCGGCCGGCTCTCATCTCCCGCTTCAAGATCATGGCGAGCCTCAACATCGCCGAGCGGCGCGTCCCCCAGGACGGCCGCATCAAGCTGAAGATCGGCAAGAAGGTCATCGATTTCCGTGTCTCGACGCTCCCGACGCTGTTCGGAGAGAAGGTCGTGCTCCGTATTCTCGACAAGGGAAACCTCACCCTCGATCTCGAGAAGTTCGGCATCGAGCCGCGCGCCGAGCGCGAACTGATGGAAGCGATCTCGAATCCGTACGGAATGGTGCTCGTCACCGGTCCGACCGGTTCCGGTAAGACGACGACTCTTTATTCGGCGCTGTCGAAGATCAACAACATCGACGTCAACATCATGACGGCCGAGGACCCGGTCGAGTACAACCTGTTCGGCATCAATCAGGTGCTGGTCAGGACCGAGATCGGGATGACCTTTGCC
The DNA here is from genome assembly GCA_041747535.1 of Gemmatimonadaceae bacterium. Taxonomy (GTDB): domain Bacteria; phylum Gemmatimonadota; class Gemmatimonadetes; order Gemmatimonadales; family Gemmatimonadaceae; genus UBA4720. The sequence continues at coordinate 3,804 of JBGTEZ010000094.1, read as the reverse complement.
GCGGCGCTGAAGGCATTTCTGCGGCAGGACCCCAACATCATCATGTTGGGAGAAATTCGAGACCTGGAGACGGGCGGCATCGCGATCAAGGCCGCCCTGACCGGCCACCTCGTGCTCTCGACCCTGCACACCAACTCGGCGCCGGAGACGGTAACACGTCTAATGGACATGGGCATCGAGCCGTTCAACGTGGCCTCCGCGCTCAATCTGATTCTGGCGCAGCGACTCATACGGCGCGTCTGCCTCAAGTGCGCGCAGCCGTACAAGATGGACAAGGCCGAAGTGGCGGGCGCAAAGATCGATGGGGGAGTAACCCTTCGCGACCTGCAATTTACCGACATGGCCCTCAGGGACGCCAAAACCCGCGCCATCGACGTCGCCAAGCCCCTCCTCGACCCCGTCACACTCGATACCAGGATGGAAGACCTCCCGGTGTTCAAGGGCAAGGGCTGCGAGCAGTGCGACGGGTCCGGCCTCAAGGGCCGTCAGGGACTTTACGAAGTCATGAACATGACGCCGCGGCTCCGCAAGCTGATCATGCAGAGCGCGGGCGCCGCCGAGATCCAGAGGGCGGCCATCGAAGAGGGCATGCTGACCCTGCGCATGGACGGCTGGCTCAAGGTGATCAAGGGTATCTGTCCCCTCGACCAGATCGTCCGTGAGACGAGCGCCGACGCGGCGACACACACTTCAAACGAATCCACATGACCGCACCAAAGCTCGACTTCCTGCCGATAAACCCGGAGCCACCCAAGGCACAGGGAGTCAATCTGCGAGCGCTGCTCGAGGAGATGGTTTCCCGCAACGCATCCGACCTTCACATCGTAGCCGGAATGTGTCCTCAGCTGCGTGTCGACGGCGACATTACGAACTCGTCCGTCGCGCATGAGATGACTGCCAAGGACACTCTTCAGATTGCGTATTCGGTGCTCACTGAACAGCAGAAGAAGAGATTCGAGCTGGAAGACGAGCTCGATTTCTCGTTCGGCATCCAGAACCTCGCCCGCTTCCGCGGCAACTGCTTCAAGCAGCGCGGATGCGTCTCGATGGTGGTGCGTCAGATCCCGCACACGATCAAGACCTTCGAGCAGCTCGGACTTCCCGGCTCCATCGCAAAGATGGCGGAAAAGCCCCGTGGGCTCGTTCTTGTCACCGGCCCAACGGGCTCGGGAAAATCAACGACCCTCGCCGCGATGATCGACAAGATCAACCGCGAGCGGAAGGGCCACATCATCACCGTCGAAGATCCGATCGAGTTCATTCACAAGCACCAGGGCTGCATCGTCAATCAGCGCGAGATCGGGAGCGACACCAAGTCATTCGCCAACGCCCTCAAGTACGCCTTGCGCGAAGATCCGGATACGATCCTGATCGGTGAGCTGCGCGATCTCGAGACGATCGCCGCGGCACTGACGATCGCCGAAACCGGTCACCTTGCCTTTGCGACGCTTCATACCAACTCGGCGGCCGAAGCGATCAACCGTATCATCGACGTTTTTCCCTCGCACCAGCAGTCTCAGGTCCGGGCGCAGCTGGCGTTCGTGCTCGAGGGAATCGTCACCCAGACGCTGCTGCCCAAGGCGAAGGGCAAGGGCCGCGTAATGGCAGCCGAGATCCTGGTGGTGACGCCAGCGATCCGCGCTCTCATTCGCGACGACAAGGTCCACCAGATCTACTCGTCGATGCAGGCGGGCAAGAAATGGGGAATGCAGACGCTCAACGATGCTCTTTACCAGCTGTACATGGCCCGTGAAGTGACCGCCGAGGAATGCCTGCGCGTGAGCGGCGACCCGACGGAGTTCCAGCGCATGATAGGCCAGCTCGACCCGGCCGATGACCCGGCAAACAAGCCCGCATCACCGCGGCCGGCAGTAAGCAACGCGAAACGCTAAGAGGATCAGTCAATGGGGACATTTACATATACCGCGCGCGCCTTCAACGGCGACCTGCGGACCGCAACGATCGACGCGCCATCACGCGATGATGTCATCGCGCAGCTGAGAAAGCAGCGTCTCTCCGTCGTCAAGATCGATCAGGATGCCTCGACGAAGAAGGCCGGACGGTTCGGCAAGCCCATCAAGACGCGCGACGTCGTCATCTTCACCCGGCAGTTCTCGACGATGATCAACTCAGGCCTGCCGCTCGTGCAGGCGCTGACGATCCTCGCCGAGCAGACCGACAACAAGTCGCTCGCCGAAGTCACCAAGAAGGTCGTCTTCGACGTCGAATCCGGTAACACCGTTGCCGATGCGCTGTCGAAGCACCCGAAAGCGTTCACCAACCTGTACGTGAACATGGTAGCCGCCGGTGAAGCCGGCGGTATCCTCGACACGATTCTCATGCGTCTCGCGACCTTCCTCGAGAAGAACGACGCGCTGGTTAGAAAGGTGAAGGGCGCGATGATCTATCCGACCGTCATCATGAGCGTCGCGGCAATCGCGATCATCGTGCTGCTGCTGTTCGTGATTCCGGTGTTCGAGAGCATGTTCGCCTCCGTCGGGCAGGCATTACCCCTCCCGACTCGTATCGTCATCGGGGCTTCACGGTTCCTCAAGAGCTACTGGTGGGTGGTGTTCGGCGGTGCCGCCGGCGCGGCGTTCCTGCTGAGACGGTACTACGCGTCATCCAGCGGCAAGCTCGTCATTGATCGCCTGATGCTCAAGATGCCCGTGCTCGGCGACGTGCTCCGCAAGTCGGCCGTGTCGCGGTTCACCCGGACGCTCGGCACTCTGATCAGCTCCGGCGTCAGCATCCTCGAGGGCCTCGAGATCACGGCGAAGACCGCCGGCAACCGGGTCATTCAGGACGCGATCATGGCGTCGCGGGCGTCGATCGCCGGCGGTGACACGATCGCGCAGCCACTGCAGAAGTCGAAGGTTTTCCCGCCGATGGTCATCTCGATGATTGCCGTTGGCGAACAAACGGGCGGACTCGACGAGATGTTGTCCAAGATCGCCGACTTCTACGACGAAGAAGTCGACGCCGCGGTGAGCAACCTTCTCTCGCTGCTCGAGCCGATCATGATCGTGTTCCTCGGCGTCGTCGTCGGTGGAATGGTCGTGGCCATGTACCTCCCGATCTTCGACATGATCAACGCCGTGCAGTAGTAGGCGTCGCGATCCGAAAAACAAAGAGGCCAGCCCGAAAGGGCTGGCCTCTTTTCTTTGGTGCGGTGAGAAGCCTAGAAGCTCGCGCCGAAGACGATCGGAATGAAGTTCAGGGCAGGATTGCCGTCCTTTTCGAGAGCCGAGTTGTAGCGCGCCTCGACAAAGACCTTGAAGCCGGAGAGTGGCATGCTGATGCCACCGCCGGCGTTCCAGCCGAACCGGTTTTCGGAGTCGGCTGTCTGACCGAACAGCTCGCCACCGACGCGATAGAGTCCCGCGCCGCCAATCAGGTAGGGAGTGAAGCTGGCGGAAGGGAGCTTGAAGATCGCGTTTGCGGTGAAGCTCGGGATGTTGACGTTCCCATCGACGCCTTTGAGGCCAAACTCGTTGTAGGCGGCGTCGAAGCGAAGCCCGATGGGCAGAAACCGCGGGTTGTATCCGACCAGGAAGGTGGCGTTGTAGCCCATGTCAGCCGCGTCGCCCAGGTCGCCGACCGGGATCGCTGCGCCGAGGGCGCCGCCGATCTCGAACGGGTTCATATCCTGCGCGCTCGCGCTCCGAGCGGGAACACTGATGGCCAAACCGGCCAGCATTGATGCGATGAATAAACGGTTCACGAACTCTCCATGTCGATGATTGTTGTGCGCGCCCTCAATAAGAGGTGCGTCGCTTTCCTACACCCCGCGCTTCCAGCCGT
>JBGTEZ010000093.1:0-4762 GCA_041747535.1 Gemmatimonadaceae bacterium | reverse complement strand
CTGGACCTGCATTCGGTCTGCGAGGAGGCTCATTGCCCCAACGTCGGCGAATGCTGGGAGCATGGGACGGCGACCTTCATGATCCTGGGCGATGTGTGCACCAGGAACTGCGCCTACTGCGCCGTCGCCCATGGGCGGCCGCCCAAATACGACATTGCCGAGCCCGAGCGCGTCGCGCAGGCGATCGCCGAGATGAAGCTTCAGCACGCGGTGATCACTTCCGTCGACCGTGACGACCTGCCTGATTTCGGCGCCTACATCTTCGCTGAAACCATCAGACAGATTCACGAGCGGATTCCCGGCTGCTCGGTCGAGGTGCTGGTCCCGGATTTTCAGGGGAACGAACAGAGCATTCGCACCGTTCTCGAAGCGCGGCCGGAGATCTACAATCACAACACCGAAACCGTCCCGCGACTCTACAAGAAGGCGAGGCCGGGCGGTCGCTATGCGAGAGTCATGCAGATCTTCCGCTACGCCAAGACGATCGCCCCCGACATTCCCACCAAGACTGGCATGATTCTCGGTATGGGAGAGACCATCGAGGAAGTGGTCACCGTCATGCGCGATCTGCGGGAAGTCGATGTCGATATCCTCACACTCGGACAGTATCTCCGGCCGTCCGACGCCCACATTGCCCTGGACCGGTACGTTACTCCGGAGGAGTTCAGGAAGCTCTATGAGATCGGAATGGAAATGGGTTTTCGGCACGTCGAGTCAGGACCTCTAGTGCGCTCCAGCTACCACGCGTGGGAGCAGGTGCAGGCGGCGGGAGTATGAGCACCGAAGCGAAGCCCGTCCCCGCCCCCGCGTCGGCGCAGAAGCGCAGAGAGAAACCTCAGAGCTCCCCTGCGGCGGAGGGCGAAAACAAGGCGCCAATGGGTGGAACGACCCCCGAGGAGCGGAGAGCGCTGCTCAAATCGATGCTGTTGCAGCGACGATTCGAGGAGCGCTGCGCCGAAGCTTACGCACTTGGCAAGATCGGCGGATTCTGCCACCTCTACATCGGCCAGGAAGCGATCTCGACCGGCACCATGTCGATGATCAGGCCCGACGACTACGTGATCACCGCGTATCGCGATCACGGCCAGGCGCTCGCGCGCGGCATCAGCCCGCGCGCCATCATGGCGGAGCTGTTCGGACGTGATACGGGCACCTCGGGCGGAAAGGGCGGCTCCATGCATATCTTCGACAAGGAGACGAACTTCCTCGGCGGCCACGGAATCGTCGGCGGGCACGTGCCGGTGGCGGCGGGAGTCGGCTTCGCGATCAAGTATCGCCGCGGCAATCAGCTCTGCGTTTGTTTCTTCGGGGAGGCCGCGGTCAACATCGGCGCCTTCCACGAAGCGCTGAACCTCGCTTCGCTCTGGGATCTGCCGGTGATCTTCATCATCGAGAACAACCGCTACGGCATGGGCACGGCGATCTCACGCTCCACGGCGAACGAGGACGTAGTGGTTCGCGCGCAGGGATATCGGATGGTCGGAGAATCGGTGGATGGCCAGGACGTGTTCGCGGTTCGCGACGCGATCAGCCGCGCCGCCGAGCGCGCCCGCAAGGAGAAGCGCCCGACGCTGCTCGAGATGCGCACCTATCGTTTCATGGGCCACTCGATGTCCGATGCCGTGAGCGGCACGTACCGCACCAAGGACGAGCTCGAGGAGAACATGAAGCGCGACCCGATAATCGTCCTTCACAACATGATGCACGAAGCCGGTGAGCTCACCGAAGGCGATCTGCACAAGATCGACGACGAAGCGAAGGCGATCGCCCAGGACTCGTGGGACTTCGCCGACTCGAGCCCCGAGCCGCCGCCCGAGAAGCTCTACACCGACGTTTTGACGGACACGACGTCCTGATGCCAGTCGTCACCTACCGCGACGCACTCACCCAGGCGCTCCGCGAAGAGCTTCAGCGCGACGACAGAGTCTTCCTCATGGGAGAAGAAGTCGCGCAGTACAACGGCGCGTACAAGGTTTCCAAGGGGCTGCTCGACGAGTTCGGTCCGATGCGCATCGTCGACACGCCAATCACCGAGCTCGGCTTTGCCGGCGTGGGCGTTGGCGCGGCGATGGTCGGGCTCCGTCCGATCGTCGAGTTCATGACCTGGAATTTCGCGCTGCTCGCGCTCGACCAGGTGGTGAATGCCGCGGCGAAGATGCTGTACATGTCGGGCGGACAGTACAATATGCCGATGGTGTTTCGTGGACCCAATGGGGCCGCGCTCCAGCTCTCGGCCCAGCACTCCCAGGCGTGGGAGAGCTGGCTCGCCCACATCCCTGGCCTCAAGGTCTGCACGCCGGGCACTCCGGCCGACGCGAAGGGACTGCTGAAGGCGGCGATCAGGGACGACAACCCCGTCGTGTTCCTCGAAGGTGAGATGCTCTACAACACCAAGGGAGAAGTGCCCGAAGGCGAGCACGTCGTTCCGATCGGTGTCGCGGACGTGAAGCGCGAAGGCGGCGATTGCTCGATCATCACGCACGGCAAGATGGTCCTCGTCGCGATGAAGATCGCCGACGATTTGGCGAAGGAAGGGATCAATCTCGACATCGTCGATCTCAGGACCGTGCGTCCCATCGACGTCGAAGCGATTGCGCAGTCGGTGCAGAAGACCAACCGCGCTGTCGTGCTCGAGGAGGGTTGGGAGATCTGCGGAATGGGAGCGCAGGTTGTGGACTTCATCCAGCGCGAGTGCTTCGACGATCTCGACGCACCCGTGTTGCGCGTTCACCAGGAAGATGTGCCGATGCCGTACGCGAAGAATCTGGAAAGACTGGCCAAGCCCGACGCCGCCAAGTCGATCGCCGCCGTCAAGAAAGTCCTCTACCTCGACTGATCGCTATGGCAACCAAAGTGGTGATGGAGGCGCTCTCCCCGACGATGGAGGAGGGCCGCCTCGTGAAATGGCTCAAGAACGAGGGCGACGCCGTGAAGACCGGCGACATCCTTGCCGAAGTTGAGACCGACAAGGCCGTGATGGAGCTCGTGGCGAGAGCGGATGGAGTGCTGCGTAAGCGTCTCGCCAACGAGGGAGATGCGTCGCCCGTCGGTACTATGCTCGCTGTCATCGCCGGCGCGGATGAGAACATCGACGCACTGGTCGCCGGCGCTGCTCCAGCTGCTGCTCCCGCCCAGGCAGCGCAGGCTGGAGAAACCGGCGCAACCAAGGCTCCCGCTAATCAGGCTGTGGCCGAGACCAAAGAGTCTGCGGGCCAGACGTCGGTGCCGGATTCTCCGCCGCAATCACAGGGAGAGGCATCCGCACCACCACAATCCTCGGCTGGAACGTCGGGAAAAGCAGCTGGAACTGCTCCTTCCGCGGCGGGACGCTTGACGCCGCCTCGGCCGCAGCCTGCACCTCGGCCAAAGGGAAATGGTGCCCGTCCGGGAGCGTCGCCCCCGCAAGCTGGAGAGCGTCAGCGTTCTTCCCCGCTCGCCCGGCGGCTCGCGTCTGAGCGCGGTATCGAGCTCGGGCAGATTCAGGGATCGGGCCCGGGCGGCCGCGTCGTCAAGCGCGATATCGAGAACGCGAAGGCCAGAGGCGGAGCAGCTCGCTCGGCCGCGGCCGAGCGGCTGGCCACTGAAGGTGACTTCAAGGACATTCCGCTCACGCAGATCCGGAAGACGATTGCCAAGCGGCTCGCCGAGTCGAATGGCCCGGTGCCGACGTTTTTTCTCACGGCGGAACTCGACGTCACCCGCGCCGCCGAGATGCGCGCGCAGCTCGCCGAGATGGGCGACGAGTACAAGGCGTCGTTCAACGACATCGTCATCAAGGCTGTCGCTCTCGCCCTGAGTGAGCACCCCGAGGTGAACGCCCACTGGCTCAACGACAGGATTCGCCAGTTCAACCGGATTCACGTCGCTATGGCGGTGGCGGTCGAGGACGGACTCATCACGCCGGTTTTGTTCGACGCCGACCGGCTGCAGCTGTGGGAGATTTCGGCCAGGGCGCGCGAGCTCGCGGGACGCGCGCGCGAGCGCAGACTCACACCCGAGGAGTACACCGGCGGCACTTTCACCGTCTCCAATCTCGGCATGTTCGGGATCGATCAGTTCACCGCGATCATCAATCCCCCCGAGGCCGGCATCCTGGCGGTGGGTGGGGTCGAGGCGAAGCCGGTGGTGATCGACGGCAAGGTCGAGGTGCGGCAGCGCATGCGGGTGACGATGAGCTGCGACCACCGCGCGATCGATGGCGCGACTGGGGCGAAGTTTCTTCAGACGCTGCGGCGATTCATCGAGAATCCGCTGGCGCTTGTACTCTGAACCGCGGTCAACTGCAACTGAACGGGTGATGAGCTTGCAGTGTCCTGGCGTACAGCGCTCAGCTTCACTACGACGTGACAAATAACGTCGCCGGCAAGGAAAAAAGCGGCAATCGCATCGTTTCGCCGGCCCGCCCATGCGTCGCGCCGATCTGTCATGACGTTTGCCGCTGACCGCTGGCAGCGTGAACCTGCAAGCTCATCACATGTTCTGTTGCAGTTTTTTACCGTATTCTCGCGCTTGATGTCCATCCTCTCCGCCGGCGAACGACCTAGATTTCGGAATACCCGACCCCAACAAGCAACCGATAAATGGCCTCTTTTGACGTGATCTTCATCGGCGGCGGTCCCGCCGGTTATGTGGGTGCAATTCGCTCCGCGCAGCTCGGCCTCTCCGTCGCCGTCGTAGAGCGTGAGGGACTCGGCGGTACCTGCGTGTTGTGGGGGTGCATCCCGGCGAAAGCGCTGCTGGAAGCGGCGTCGATTGCCACCCG
>JBGTEZ010000092.1:0-2820 GCA_041747535.1 Gemmatimonadaceae bacterium | reverse complement strand
GTTTATGCAGCCCGCCTGCGCTCGGTGATCGCGACGAGCGAGCCCATGCTCTCTGCTCTGACGGACGCCGAAACCGCTTGGGGTCGCGCGCCGGGGAAGTGGTCGCCTCGCCAGATACTTGGACACCTCATCGACTCAGCGAGCAACAATCACCAGCGCTTCGTCCGAGCAGCATCGCAGGATGACCTGATCTTCCCCGGGTACGATCAGGAGCGATGGGTCGAGCTCCAGGGCTATCAGCAAGCGTCCTGGAGAGAGCTCGTCGCATTGTGGGCTGGTTTCAATCGTCACCTCGCCCGAGTGATGACCGCGATTCCGGAGGAGGCCAGGACGCGGCGACGCACGCGGCACAATCTCCACCAGATCGCGTGGCGCGTGGTTCCGGCGACCGAGCCTGTCACACTCGACTACTTCATGAACGACTACGTCGGCCACCTCGAGCACCACCTCTCACAGATCCTCGGACCGTTGTGGGCCGCGGGATCGTGAGCAACCCTTTCTTGCTGACGATCGATGCATCGTCTCGGGTCGAGTTCGATTTCACAAATGTCATTCCCGCGCCGCCTCAGCCGTGGGGAGCACCGTAGCGTGTGAGGGGCTCTATTTTTTCGACAACCTCTCAACGACCAGCTTCGCGAACTCGACTCCCTCGTAAAACCGCCTGATCTCAACCCGCTCATCGCGGCCGTGCGCGCGAGACTCATCGGGCTCGGTAAAAATTCCACTTATTCCATAGACGGGGATTCCCACCGTTCGCACGTACATGGCATCCGTCGCGCCAGATGACATCACCGGCACGACGACAACGCCCTTCCAGAACCGCTTCCCGATCTGGTCGACGGCGTTGAGGATTGCCGGCTTGAGAGGTGAAGGCGGGGAAAGCGTTCCCGGCTGCGCCTGACTGACCTCCACCGCGGTATCGCCCACCGCCCGACGCAGCTCGCGGATGACGACAGAGGTGTCGGTGCCCGGCAGCAGCCGGCAATTCACCGTCGCCTGCGCGAGCTGCGGAAGCGCGTTGTCCGCGTGGCCGCCGGTGAGACGCGTCGCTACGCACGTCGTCCTCAGCTGCGCATTGAAGCGCGTGATCGCGGTAAGCCTCGTGGCGGCGGCGGTATCGATCGGCTGCCGCGCGACCTGGCGCATGAGACCGGCAATACTGTCAGCCTCGAATGCAGCCGAACGCTCGAGCGAGAGGCGCGCGGCATCGCTCACCTCGATTGGGAACCGGTGCGCGGCGAGGCGCGACAGCGCGCGGGAGAGCGAGTAGATCGCGTTGTCCGTCCGCGGCTGCGATGAATGACCACCGGCATTCCGCACCGTCAGCTTGTAGGTGACGTAGATCTTTTCGCTGGTCTGGACGCCGAGCATCGCGTCACGGCCGCCGTAGATCGTGCCGCCGCCGGCGTCGAAGTTGATCGCGAACTCCGGGTCGCCGATCATGCGGCGCCCTTCCCCGCTCGCGAACCACTCGATCTGGTCGGAGAGCGTCTCTTCGTCGCCGGTCATCACCCCAACGATGTCGCGGTCGGGGACGAACTTGTCCCGCTTCCACCGGATCATGTTGGCGACGATCGTCGTCACGCCTTCCTTGTTGTCGATCGTGCCTCGCCCATACCACCAGCCGTCCTTCTCGGTCATCACGAAGGGATCGGTCGACCAGTCCTCGCGGAGAGCGGGGACGACATCCAGGTGTGCCATCAATAGAATCGGCTTGCCGAGCCCGCGGCCGCGCAGGCGGACGACGACGTTGCCGACGCTGTCGGACTTGCCCGCGACGAACGCGTCCTGCTCGCTGAATCCCGCGGCGCGCAGACGGCGAACGATCGCGTTGGCCGCGGCGACGGTTTCACGCGTGCCTGATACGGAGCGTATTCCTACCAGCTCGGAAAGGATCGAGCGCGCGAGCGTGGAGTCCGGGGGCGAAGCACGAAGCTGAGCGGAAGCCGGTTGCGCGATCAACGCGGCGAGAATGAGGCCGGCGCCCAGGCGAAGGATTTTTATCAGGTATCCCTCTTGGCGCGATGTCCGCGTGAGTTGTCACTTCGCATTTCTGGTCTCCTGAGGTCGAGTCCAACTGGTGCAGTGCCTTTACAGCCTCGGTAAAGGTAACCGAGGGTAGATTATCTGCGGCGGAGACACGGGAAAGCTCGTTCGAACGCAGTAGCTGGAGGTTCCGTGGAAAAGGATCTGGACACGATTGTCCCGCGAGCAGCTGATCGAGGAAGTGCGACACCGGCAATGCGTAAGCCGTGATCTCCTTGCTCCGTCATCTGCTGGCGATCGCGGCGCTGCCGTTTATGGTCGCGGTGGTGATTCCGAGCTGGCTGGCACGACGATACGAGCCGGCATTGTCCGACGGCATCGCCGCATTTCTTGTCCGCATGGGCGGTTTCTGCCTCGTACTGCTGGGCCTGTCCCTTTTTTTTCACTCGCTGCGGCGTTTCGCAACCGACGGGCAGGGCACGCTCGCGCCGTGGGATCCACCCGGGAAGCTCGTCGTTCGCGGGCCCTATCGATTCGTGCGCAACCCTATGATCTCGGGGATCGTGCTCGTGCTGTTCGGCGAGTCGATGTACCTGTATTCCTCCCCCCACGCGCTGTGGGCCCTCACTTTCCTGACATTCAACGCGCTTCTCATTCCGCTCCTCGAGGAGCCGCAGTTGAGACGTCGCTTCGGCGCGGCTTACATTGAATACTGCAATCACGTTCCCCGTTTTGTGCCAAGGCTCAAGCCGTGGACTCCGAGCGCTCTCCGACCACTGCCATGATAAAAGAAGGCGATCCCGCCCCGAAGTTTTCTCTCCAGGCCGACGACGG
>JBGTEZ010000091.1:0-9227 GCA_041747535.1 Gemmatimonadaceae bacterium | reverse complement strand
CGGCGCGAGGTGAAGGCGGCGATGAGCTCGCGCAGCCCGGGCGGCAGCGGTGACGGTCCACGCATGACCCCCTGCGTGAAAGCAGCCAGGTGGTTCGTGCGATCCGGCTTGAACGCGAAGAGGTGCATTATCTGCGGCACCGGAACACCCGCCGCGCGCATGCCGTTGATCGGCCCGGAATAGGGGCCCTGCGGCGTGGCCTCCTCGACTTCGCTCAGAAACATTGGCTGCATCAGCTTCCTCTCTGCATGACGTACGTGCCCGAGGCGAGACACTACGCCGGGCAACACGCGGCCGCAAGGCATACCTTTTTGTATGCGCTCGCTGGCAGTACTGACACTGGTTCTCGTCGTGGCTTCGGCCGGCTGTGCCCCCGCGGCACCGCGTCCAGAGATGACTCCGGTCCAGACGGCCCGATCGGATTCCACATCGCGGGGCTGGAGCCGCGGCGGCGTCTGCTACGAGATCTTCGTCCGCTCCTTCTACGACAGCGACGGCGATGGAGTCGGCGACCTCAACGGCCTCATCGAGAAGCTCGACTACGTCAACGATGGCAAGCCCGGCTCGCAGCGCGACCTGGGCGCGAGCTGCATCTGGCTGATGCCGGTCGCCGAGTCGCCGAGCTATCACGGCTACGACGTCTCGGACTACTACAAGGTGGACCGGGAGTACGGAACCAACGACGACTTCAAGCGCCTGATCACGGAGGCGCACCGCCGCGGAATCAGCGTGCTCGTTGATCTGGTTCTCAATCATGCCTCGAGCGAGCATCCGGCGTTCAAGGAGGCGCAGCGCGACACTGCCTCGCCTTTTCGCAACTGGTTCAGATGGCTGCCGGCGCACCCCGGTGTGAGGAATCGGTGGGGCGGAGATAACTGGCACCGCTCGTCCGTACGAGGCGACTACTACTACGGATTCTTCTGGGGCGGCATGCCCGATCTCAACTACGAGAACCCTGCGGTCCTCGAAGAGGCGAAGAACATCTCCCGGTTCTGGCTCGTCGAGATGGGAGTCGATGGTTTCCGACTCGACGCCATTCGCCATCTGATCGAAAGCGAGCAGGGCGCAATCACCGAAAACGTACCGGCCACACACGCGGTACTCCGTGACTATGCGGCCTACATCCGCCGTATCGCACCCCACGCATTCACCATCGGGGAAGTGTGGGACAGCACCGGCGCGATGCTCCCTTACTATCCTGACCAGCTCGACTCGCATTTCGCGTTCGAGGTCGCGGACTCGGTGATCGCCGCAGTGCGCTCAGGTTCCGCCAGAAAGCTGTTCCCCCCATTGGTCCGCATTCAGCAGGCAATCCCCGATCAGCGGTGGGCACCGTTTCTCCGGAACCACGATCAGACGCGGACTCTGACCGAGCTTGGAGGAGATGTCAGCCGGGCGAAGGTCGCGGCGACGATTCTGCTCACACTGCCCGGCCTGCCGTTCGTCTACTACGGGGAAGAGCTGGGAATGACAGGCAACAAGCCCGACGAGCGGTTGCGCACCCCAATGCATTGGAGGCGCGCGCGAGCGGGCGGATTCACCACCGGCTCCGCCTGGCAGCCGCTCCAAGCCGATTCGTTAACGGCGAACGTTGAGGCACAGGACAGCGATCCGGCCTCGCTGCTCAATCTCTACCGACAGTTGATCCACCTCCGCACGGCGAATCCCGCACTTGCCACTGGGGAGCTTATTCCGCTCAATACCGGCAACGATGCGATTGCCGCGTATCTGCGGCGCGAGGGACAACGAGCAGTGCTCGTGCTCTCCAATCTTGGCACGACCGCTCTGACCGGTGTTCGCATTTCATCCGCTGACTCCGTGCTGCGCGCGGGCCGTTACCGCCCAATGGCGTTGTCCGGCAACCGCAGCTCGGCCCTGCTCCGGGTGGGAAGCGACGGTCGTATCCGAGACTTTTCCGTGCTCTTCCGAATACCCGGGAAGTCCAGCCACATATTCGAGCTCGACTTCGAGGGCAGATAACCTGTTTCGCACGCGGCCCCCAGCTGGCCCGCCCATCGGCCCCGGGCCGGCGGTCGGAAGTCGCCGTTGCAGTCCGTGAATCAGTAGCGAGTAGTACCCGGGTGGAATGTCCGCCAGCTATCCCAGAATTCCTGACTCGCCTTCAGGGGTTTGAGTGTTCCTGATGCGCCGCGACCGGTGAGCGCGTAAGCCCGCCCCAGCGTGACCAGCGAGTCTCCACGAATCGAAAAAGTCGTCACCGCGTTCGGTCGCTCGAAGGCGAACAGGCTAACGCTGTCGTTCGCGAGCACGAGCACGATCGGTGTGCCGCCAAGCTCGTCGTTTACCACGCGCTCACGCTGCAGCCGGTTCCAGTCGTAAGCCTTGCTGCGCTCTTTCACGGTGATCCCCACCACCCACGACTTATCCTGCCATGACGCCGTGTCGGTGCCCGTCAGTCTCTCGCGGCTTCTTCCCCTCTCGAACGCAAAATCCGTCGTGTATTCCTCGGCAAAGGCCGGGTCGGGCTGCATGATGAGACTGTTCGGATAAAGGGCGAGCCACCGCGCCAGCGTGACCTGCCGGCTCGGGATCTCGGTCAATGTCTTCCCCTTGTGAGGACCGGCAACGGCCTCACCGCTCGCCTGGCGCCACCAGCTCTCGGTCGTCTCGTCCTCGAACATGGCGTTGAAGTGATCCATCCCGACGAGACGGAACACTTCCACCTGCCCCTCTACGACCGGACTGAACACGCTCGCCGTTCGACACACCATGCAGTAGCTCACCATGATCGGCCGCCCGCCAACCGTGTCGCGGACCTGATGATGGTAGCCGACGAACTGCAGCGGGTACGCCCGCGCCGAACCGTCGATCTCTACGCCGACAACGAGGCGATCCGTTGCGACGGTGTTGCGGGCGGCCGGCTGCATGTCGAGCGTCCGCGGCGGCAGAAAAATGCGATCGGCCGCCATCTGGTAATTGGTCAGGTACGCGACGACCGCCACCAGAACGAGCGATGCCGGCACCACCCACTTCCGCAGCACCCGTCGCCGCCAGCCGAACAGGTTGCCGCCGAGTATCATCCCGGCGAACACCGCTCGCAGGGGCCATCGCCAGCTGTAAAGAAAATACGCCGTCTCCAGGCTCGACATCCGCTGGCTTCCCGGCAGCGGCATGAGGAGATAGACGAGCGCGATTTCGAGCAGGATCAACCCAAGAATGCCAATTGCGAATACTGTTTTCACTTCATCCTCCAACAAATGGAGCATCCGCAACAACAGCGGCGGCTGACTAGCCGGGAGCGGCCGGCACTGCAGCCACCCGCAGCGAGCCTTGCTCCCAGCTGGCCGCTTGGAGGCGGGATGCTATCGGCTCGTCAGTCGCCTTTTTTACCTCGTGGCGAAATGATCACCGAAACACGATCCATATCACGCCAACCGCGGCCACGAGCGCCACCGACAACCAGATCGTGAGCCTGCGCTCCGATGGTGTATCCGCGGTGTCGATTGCCCTGGTCGAAGTCTGCAGCGTGAGCTCAGCCACCCGGGCAGGCTCGGGAGGAGCAGTGAGAAAACTCACCACCACGAGGATCGCGCTGCACAGCACGAAGAGCAGCGCCGCGAAATGCAGAAAGTTGATCCCCGCGATCCACGACCACAGCGAATCGGGTGGCAGACTCGCCTTCTGCAGCTCGAGAATGAGACGCGAGAAGCCGACCACGAAGCCGGTCCACAACGCCGCCAGCGCTCCAGTCCCGTTCAGCCGCGGGCTCATGATCCCGAGCAGGAAGCAGGCTGCGATCGGGGGCGCGATATACGCCTGCACGCTCTGGAGGTAGATGTAGAGCTGCGGCGAGACGTATTTCATGAAGGGAATCCACGCGAGCCCGAGCACCACCAGCACCACTGTCGTCATCCGGCCGACGGTAACCAGCCGCTGCTCGGTCGCGTTCGGACGCCACTTGCGATACACGTCCCACGTCAGGAGCGTCGAGCACGAGTTGAACGCCGATGCCAGCGAGCTCATGAGAGCGGCGAGCATTCCGGCGAGGACGAGGCCCTTCACGCCGACTGGAAGGAGGCGCGTGACCAGCGCCGGATAAGCCGAGTCGGCGTTTCCGCTGCGAATGTCCGAGAAGAGCGCGGCCGCCACCATTCCCGGCAGCACGAAGATGAAGAGCGGCAGGATCTTGAGGAAACCCGCGAAGATCGTTCCGCGCCGGGCCTCCTTGATGTTTCGCGCCGCCAGGACGCGCTGCACGATGTACTGGTCGGTGCACCAGTACCAGATGCCGAGGATGGGCGCGCCGAAGATGACTCCCGTCCACGGGAAATCGGGGTGGCTCGACGATCTCCACATCGAGAAATAATCCTCGGGCAGCCGAGCCTCGAGTCCCGACCACCCGCCGACGGCAGCCAGTCCAATGAACATCAGCGTCGCCGAGCCGAGAATCAGAACCAGGGTCTGCATGACCTCGGTGTAGATCACCGCGCGAAGTCCGCCGAACACCGTGTACAGACCGGTGACGACGATGAGAATGATTGCGCTCGTCCAGAAATCGAGACCGGTCACCGCCTTCATTACGATGCCGCCCGCAAACAGCGTGACGCTGATCTTGGTGAGCACGTACGCCACGATCGAAACCCAGGTGAAATAGGCGCGCGATGCGGAGTTGTACCGGCGCTCCAGGAATTCCGGCATCGTGTAGACGCCGCTGCGCAGATAGAATGGAACGAACAACCAGCCGAGGAGGAGCAGGATCAAGCTTGCCAGCAGCTCGAAATGGCCCACCGGGAGTCCGCTCGCCGCGCCGGTGCCCGCCAATCCGACGAGATGCTCGCTCCCGATGTTGGAGGCGAACAAGCTCGCGCCGACAGCGAGCCAGCCAACGCTCCGCCCGGCGAGGAAGTAGTCCGAGCTCACCTTTTTCTCGCGGCGCGCCGCCCACCAGGCGATCCCGAGCACCACGATGAAGTACGCGGCTATCACGAGGAAGTCGATCGTGTCCAGATTCGTCATGGGGTTCGCTTGGTAGGGAGTGGACGTAAAAACACGAGCCTGTCATCGTTCCGGGCGACCACGATCAGCCTGTCGCCTCCTGCGCGCCGCAAGAGACCCATGCCGCGTACCTGACCTTCGATTGCGAGGCTGCTTTCCCGCATTCCAACCGGCACAAAACGACCATTCCCGGCCCCCCGAAGCAAGAGGCCGTAGCTGGCGTCGTAACGCCCCCGCACCGGCGTAACCCCGTAAAAGTTGCCCCCGAGCAGGATGTCGATCCGTCCATCACCGTCGAAATCATCCGCGAGAGCGGCGTACACCGGCGCAAACTGCGCTTCGGCAGGTAGTCGGGAGAGCGTGAACGTTCCGTTGCCGTTGTTGATCGCAATCGAGCTCGCGAGGTCACCTGCTTCGAGCCGCTGTGCTTTCGCCAGCTCGGTTGCCGGTAGAATGTCCTCGATTTTGCTCGCGCCAAAACTCGAATAGGAGGCGTACTTGCCGCGCAGCTGCGGCATCAGTCGGACGATCTCGTCCCTGCCCGCAAGAGGGTAGCTCACCCCATGCTTGTAGAATGTGAGAAGCTGCTCCACCGAGCCGTTCTCGTAGAAATCACGCGCGTAGAGCCGCACCGGCTCTTCACGCGAAGCGCGGATGTAGGAGTTAAGGCCGAGATTGCCGAGGACGAGATCCTGGCGGCCATCCCGGTTCAGATCGGCAAGCGCGACGATATTCCACCAACCGTTGCTCCCCGAAAGGCCGGCCTCGGCCGTCCTGTCGACGAAGCGACCGTTCTGCTGCCGGAACACCCGCACCGGCATCCACTCTCCGACCACGATCAGGTCGAGGTGCGTGTCGTTGTCGTAGTCCAGCCAGACCGCCGACGACACCATGCCGGCGTCGGCGAGCACGTCGCTCTTAAGCGCCGTCACATCGGTGAAGCGGCCGGCGCCGTCGTTCTCGAGAAGATGGCTCGCGGGGGGGGCTCCGTAGCTCCGGGACACCACCCGCGCGCCGACGAACAGGTCGAGGTCCCCGTCGGCGTCGAAATCCCCGGCGGTCACAATGGATCCGTTCTCGAAGAAATCGGGCAGCGCGCTGCGCGAGCGCTGAAAATTGCCACGGCCATCGTTGACGTAAAGCCGGTCGCGCAATGCCTCGTCGCTCCCGGCGAACTCGTTGCCGCCGCTCACGACGTAGAGATCCTGATCGCCGTCCCCGTCGGCATCGAAGAAGATCGCGTCCACGTCTTCAGCGAGGCTGTCCGCGCGAAAGACCCGCTCGCTGCCCGGGCGAAACTGGCCGTTCGCGCTCTGAATGAAGAGCCGTCCCGCCTGCCACTTGGCGCCGCCGGCGTAAAAGTCGTCGAGCCCATCTCCATTGACGTCGCCCACCGCGAGCGCCGGTCCCTCCGCTGAGAGGAGGTGCGGCATCAGCGGCTCGCGATTGAAATCGACGAAATCATTCTCGACGTGCTGGAAGTCGATACCAACCATCGAGGTGACATCGGAGAAGATCGGTCGCGGCGGCGCAGGGATATCGTACGCGTACCTGCCGCGGGCATCCCGCTGCGATAGCGTCATGAGCCGATCGACCGGGATGTCCGTGAGCACCTGAAAGCGGCGATCGGGCCAGACGACGATCAGCGAGTCGATCCGTGTCGCCGCCCCGAGACCGAAGTGTGGCCGCGGATCGACCGAGGATTGAAATCCCCGCGTCGGCATCTGCTCGACCATCTGCGTCTTTCCGCCGTGCCGGATGATGACCTTCGCCCCGATGCCGGCAGTGTTCGCGCCCGCGCCGCGCAGAATCACGGATAGATAGTGATTGGCGGTGTCGGTGCGCGCGTTACTCCTGTAGATCGATGCAGGCGCATTGACGTTGTTCACCACCAGATCGAGGGCTCCGGTGTTGTTCAGATCGGCGTAAACGGCGCCGTTGGAGAATCCCGGCTGCGCCACACCCCACGACGAAGCCATGTCGGTGAAGGTCAGATCGCCATTATTGCGGTACGCGTATTTTGCGAGGGGAACCCGCGGCATCTTCTCGATCAGCTTCAAGGTTTCTTCATCGATGCCTTTGGCGAGTGACGCCTGCACCGCCTCATTCTCCACGAATTTGATGTAGTCCAGATCGTTCGGACGCCGATAGATGCCGTTGGTGATGAAGAGATCCTTGTCGCCATCGTTGTCGAGATCGGCAAACAGCGGCGACCAGCTCCAGTCCGTAGCGGCAACTCCGGCGAGATACCCGATCTCGCTGAAGCGGCCGTTGCCGCGATTTAGCTGGAGAGTGTTACGAGCGTACTGCGGCCAGTATCCGGCTTTCGTCTTCAGGTCCAGGACCGTGAAGCTCTCGGCGTTGGCTGAGGTCTTGAGGATTTCCTCGCGCCCGGGAAGCATGTCGAGAACCATCAGGTCCGGCATGCCGTCGTTGTTGAAGTCGGCCGCGTCGACGCCCATCGAGAAGCGGCTCGTGTGCCCCATCGCCTTGGCGATCGACTCGGTGAATGTGCCGTCGCAGTTGTTGATGTAGAGAAAGTCGTTCTCCTGGAAATCATTGGCAACGAAGAGATCCGGACAGCCGTCGAGATTCAGATCGCTCGCGACGACGCCCAGGCCGTAACCTTCCACGCCTCCGTAGATGCCGGCGCGGGCACTGACGTCGACGAACCGGTTGCGGTCGTTGCGGAAAAGCCGGTCCCCTGCCCGCGGATGCCTGACCTCGCGCTGCGGCCTCGAGCTGATCCCGCGCTCGGTATGCGCGGAATAGTTGAGGAGATACATGTCGAGGTCGCCATCGCCGTCGTAATCGAGGAAGAGCGCCTGTGTCGAGTACCCCGCGTGAGCGAGCCCGTACTCGGTGGTGCGGTCGGTGAAGGTGAGGTCACCGTTGTTGATGTAGAGGACGTTGCGGCCGTTCATTCCGAGGTAGTTGACGGCCGAGACGTAGATGTCGAGTCTGCCATCGCCGTTGACATCCGCCATCGTGACGCCGCTGGTCCACCCCGGCGGCCCGGTCACGCCCGCACGGTCGGTGATGTCCTCGAATTCGTAGTTGCCCTTGTTCCTGTACAGGCGGTCGGGGCCGAGGTTCGAGGTGAAATAGAGGTCGAGCAGGCCATCACCATCGATGTCGCCGGCGGCGACGCCGCCGCCGTTGTAGTAGGAGAGGTAGTTGAGGATGTTGAGGTCGGCCCTCTCCGGCAGCTCGTTGGCGAAGGTGACGCCGGTTGCATTCGGTGGAAGCAGCTCGAAGAGTGGACGGGAACTCTGGGGTGCCTGTTCCCCGGTACACCCGCCGAGAGTGAGCAGGCCGGCGACGATTGTGAAAGCGAGTTTCGGCAGGAGACTTCCCAGTACTGAGTTACGACTCGACTTGCGCGGAGTCGAGTTATGTCGCGCGCGGGGGCCCAAGTCCGGGCTGAGGGAATCCAAGTAAAGAGTGAACAGCTTTTCAGTTGTAGTAATCAGTCACTGACAACTGAGACTGATCACTACGACTGGACGACTGTCGACTCAACACTTGGATTCCCCATAAGCGTCGAGGTAGCCGGTCAACGAACCGGGCGGATGCGCACCGCCTGCCCTCCCCCTGGCGCCAGCACTACCCGGAGCCGGGATCCCGCCGTCACGTTCCGACGCGAGATCGCAACCGGCAGCGGATTCGTCAGCCAATGCGCACCTGGCCCATCCGCGTACACTTCGGCAACGTAGCTCCCCGCCGGCAGGAACGACAACGGAATGTCGAAGCTCCTCCCTTCCTCATCCGTGATCGCGCCAAGAAACCACTCCCGACTGTTCCTGGCCTTGCGCGCCACGACGACGTAATCGCCGATCTTTCCCTCCAGCACGCGCGTCGTGTCCCAGTCAACCGCGACATCACGAATGAACTGGAACGCCGGCTGCCGCTCGTAGTTCTCCGGCAGATCGGCCGCCATCTGCAGCGGCGAATACAGCACGACATACAGCGCGAGCTGCTTCGCGAGCGTCGTCCTGATCCGCGACTCCTCGGCGCGACGCGGCCTGCCGGTGCCGCGCTCGATCAGGATGTCGAATACACCGGGCGTGAAGTCCATCGGCCCGGCGATCATGCGGGTAAAGAACAGAATGGTCTCGTGCTCGGGCGGGTTCCCACCGTCTCCTGCCCACGCGTTGTACTCCTGACCCCGCGCCCCTTCTCTGCTCATCATGTTCGGATACGTGCGGCGCTCGCCGGTATCGTGAATCGGCTCGTGGACGTCGAGCATGATCTTATACTTGGCCGCCGTC
>JBGTEZ010000090.1:0-3559 GCA_041747535.1 Gemmatimonadaceae bacterium | reverse complement strand
GCAGCCGCCGCCGGCATACGCGGCCGGAGGTGCGGGGCCGCGGAACATCGAGCAGGCCCTGGCCGCCGCCGAGACGGGCGGACGAAAGAAATGGATGAAGATCCCGAAGGCGGCGCTGATCGCGATTCCGGTCCTGCTTCTCGTCGTCGTCGGTGGCTATTTCGTTCTCAATCGCACTTCGAGCGATGCGCTCGCGGCCGGGGTCGAAGCGATGCAGGCCGGACAGCGCGAGCGGGCGCGCGGGGAATTCGCGAAAGCGGTGAGAGAGAATCCGAGTGCCGCGGCTCCCCACGTATTCCTCGCGCGGCTGTCGCGCGAAGAGGGTGATCTCGCCTCCGCCCGGGCCCAGCTCGATACCGCTCTCCGACTGGAGCCGAAGAACGGGGTCGCGCTCAGGGAGATGGGACTCATCCTGTTCGCGGGACGGCAGTACGACCTGGCGCGCCGCTTCTTCGTGCGCTCGGTGCAGGCGAACCCCGATGACAACGCGGCGAAGGGATATCTCGGCTGCGCGATGATGCGCCTCAATCGCGTGCAGGAAGGAACCAAGTGGATCAACAACGCCGGCAGCGGTCCATGGACGGCGTGCCTGCAGCCTCTCGCAACGGCGACCCCTCCGCCCTTGTGATCGAGTTCCGCAACGTCGGGAAGACTTACAAATCACTCCTCGGCAACTCGGTTAAAGCGGTCGAGGAGTTTTCTTTGCAGGTGCGGGAAGGAGAGATATTCGGCATCGCCGGCCCCAACGGGGCGGGGAAGAGCACTCTCATCGCCATGCTCCTTGGCTACCTGCGGCCCACGAGCGGCACTCTCGAGATAGCGGGGCTCCCGGCTCGCGCATACGTCGAGCGTCACGGCATCGGCTACCTCTCCGAGCTGATCGCGATCAATCCAAAGTGGCGCGCCGACCGCGCGCTGGTGCGCTTCGCGACACTGGCCGGGATTCCGGAGCGGGAGGTCGGCGCGCAGGTGAATCGGGTGATCGGGCTTCTCGGGCTGGACGAACACCGCGAGAAGAAGATCAAGGCGCTGTCAAAAGGGAATCTCCAGCGCCTCGGCCTTGCGCAGGCATTGCTGCGCGAGGAGCGAATTCTCGTTCTCGACGAGCCCACGCACGGTCTCGATCCGGTGTGGACGCAGAAGTTCCGGGACATCGTCATCGAGCTGCGCCGGCCGGACCGAACGATCCTCATCGCTTCACACAACCTCGACGAGCTGCAACGCCTCGCCGATCGTGTCGCGATCATCGACCACGGACGGCTCCAGCGCGTCGTGAGCACGGGATTCGAACACACGCACGAGGAAAGCGCGACGCGATACCGCATCGCCCTCGCCGGCGGACAGGAGAGAATTCAGGAGGTTTTCCCCGGGGCGGAGCCAGCAGGCAAGAGCGAATACACGGTTACGGTGCAGAGCATCCGCGAGCTCAACACCGCGCTCGCGGATCTCATCGGAAGAGGCGCGCTCGTATCGAGCGTCGTGCCCGAACGATCGGTGCTCGAGCAGCAATTCCGCGAAGCGGTGGGAGAGACGAAGTGAACCGGGGACGGCTGGGCAAATACTCCCTCTGGCAGTTCCGCGACTTCGTGGTCGAGAAGGGAATCTCGATCGTCATCATCGGCCTCTTGTGGGGTTACCTGCAGCTCCTGCCGTTCAGGCAATCGATCTCGCCCGAGATGACGCCCGAGCTGGTCGTCCGACTCGTCACCCTCATCGCCGGAAGCCTCGTCTCGATCGCGGTGTTGATTGCCCTCAACGGCATCATCTCGACCGATCGCAAGATGGGATACTACCGCTTCATGTTCGCGAAGCCGGTGAGCCCGGTCCGCTACTACGGCCAGCTGTTCTTCGTGCACATGGCGGGGCTTCTGAGCGGAATGATCCTCCTTGCCGGCGTGTTTTTCTTCCTCGCCGGGCGCTTCAACGTCTGGAATCTCGTCCTGTATACATCGCTCATCTACATCTCGCTCGGTGGAATCGGCTTCTTCATTTCGGCGGCCAGCAAGTACGACTGGGTGACTCTCGCCGCCGTATGGGTGGGAGCGCGGGTGCTGCGCGCGCTATACGGGAACGGCGACGACTGGAAGAGCAAAGCGGTCGAGCTGCTGCCACCGGTGCACAAGGTCGACTCGGTCGCCGGTTCGATCATTGCGACCGGCGGGGCGCCGCTCAATGACGTCCTCTGGCTCGCGGGGTACGGCGCGCTCTTCTTCGTTCTCGGACTCGTAGTGCTGCAGCGCCGGTCGCTGGCGGCCTAGCGGCACGAAGCGACAGCGACATGAATCCAGAAACCGTTCATCGGACCGTCCTCTCCAACGGCCTCACCGTACTCGTCCAGCAGGATCGAACGGCCCCGGTGGTCGCGATCGTCACGTGGGTCAAGGCCGGCTATTTCGACGAGACCGATGAACAAAACGGCCTGGCTCACGCGCTCGAGCACATGTTCTTCAAGGGAACCAGGCTGCGCACGGTGGGCCAGATCGCGAAGGAGACCAAAGCCCTCGGGGGCTACCTCAATGCCCACACCATCTACGACAACACTGCCTACTACACCGTTCTTCCGTCATCCGGGTTCCGCCAAGGTCTGGAGATTCAGGCCGATGCGTACGCCAACTCGATAATCGATTCCGCCGAGCTCGCGAAGGAGATGGAAGTCATCATCCAGGAGGCGAAGCGCAAATCGGACAATCCGGGCGCGGTGGCGACCGAGACCCTGTACGAGTTGCTGCACGATGCTCACCGGATGCGACGGTGGCGCATCGGACGCGAGAAGGGTCTGCGCTCGTTTACGCGGGACAGGATGAATTCGTTCTACCGGAACTTCTATCGCCCGGGAAATACCATCGTGACGATCTCCGGCGACGTCGACCCCGATGATGCGGTAAATCAGGTCACCGGGCGTTACGGCACTCTCGACGCGGGCGCGCCGGTGCGGACTCCGGGCCCGAGCGAGCCGGACCGAATCGGTTTTCGCTATCGCGAGCTTGCCGGCGACATAGCGCAGAGTCACCTCGTCATCGGGTGGAGAACTCCGGGGACGCTGGACCCCGACACCCCCGTGCTCGATGTGGCGGCATCGCTGCTTGCCGGCGGCCGCGCATCGCGGTTGTACCGGGCCGTTCGCGAGCGCAAGCTGGCGTCGGCGGTCGGCGCGTACGATTACACGCCCACGGAGCTCGGGGTCTTTCTGGTCGAAGCCGAGACGGAGCCGGAGAATACTGTGGGCGCGGCGCGCGCGATCTGGGATGAGCTGCGGCAGCTGCGCGAGTCACCCGCTCAACGCCACGAGCTCGAGCGCATTCGCCGGATTTTCGAGGCGCGCTGGGTGAGACGGCTGGAGACGGCCGAAGGCCGCGCCAACTACTTGGCGGAATGGGAGGCACTGGGCGACTGGCGACTCGGCGCGGAGTACTTCGACCGGTACATGTCGACCGGTGCGTCGGCTATCAGGGAAACCGCCGGCAGGCACCTCTCGCCGGACAGCGCGGCGGCGCTCGTCTATCGGCCGGCCACCAGCCCGGTTGTCGCTGCCGACTCGACCGCGATGCGCGCCCTCCTC
>JBGTEZ010000089.1:0-5340 GCA_041747535.1 Gemmatimonadaceae bacterium | reverse complement strand
CCGAAGCGGGAGCAGGATGAGCTGCTGGCGGCGCTGGGTACCATGAAGGGCGACATCGTCGAAGTGCAGAGCACCGCGACGGGAACCCGGCTCCCTGCGGCCTTCAAGCCCGCCAAGTAGCGCTTCGTGATCCTCGTCGGCGAGCTGTCCCTCTGGGTCGCGCTCCTCATGGCGGCCTGGGGGGCGACGGTCTCGTTCGCCGGCGGGCAGATGCGCCGCGCCGATCTGATCGAGAGCGGTGAGCGAGCGGTCTACGCGACGCTGGCGATGGTCGTCCTCGCGTCCATTGGGCTCTGGACGGCGCTTCTCACCCACGATTTCTCGATCAAGTACGTCGCATCGTTCACCAGCTCCAACCTCCCCGTCGTCTACACCATCGCCGCTTTCTGGGGCGGACAGTCGGGATCGCTCCTTTTCTGGGCGCTCATCCTCGCGATCTTCTCGGCGATAACGCTCTGGTCCAACCGCGCGAGAAACCGCGAGCTGATGCCTTACGTCTCGGGCACGCTCGCCGTCATCCTCGTCTTCTTTCTGGCCACGATCTGCCTCGGCTCCAATCCGTTCGAGCGCCTCGACTGGATTCCGCCCGAAGGGCGCGGGCTCAACCCACAGCTCCAGAACCCGGGCATGGCGATTCACCCGCCCAATCTCTACTTCGGCTACATCAGCACGTCGATTCCATTCGCGTTCGCGATCGCGGCCCTACTGACGAGGAGGCTCGACGCGGAGTGGCTCGCCGCGGTGAGACGATGGGCGCTGTTCTCCTGGTTCTTTCTCACCGTCGGCATTACGCTCGGAATGTGGTGGGCGTACGTCGAGCTGGGGTGGGGCGGTTACTGGGCCTGGGATCCCGTCAAGAACGCGTCGCTCCTGCCATGGCTGGTGAACACGGCGTTTCTGCATTCGATCATGGTGCAGGAGAAGCGCGGGATGCTGCGCAAATGGACCGTCACCCTCGTCATCTCGGCCTTCCTGCTCTCGATATTCGGCACGTTCATCACGCGCAGCGGCGTGATCTCGAGCGTGCACGCGTTCGCTCAATCGAGGGTCGGCTGGTGGTTCGCCGCCTTTCTCGCGGTTTGCATCGCGCTCGCCATCTATCTGGTGACGACGCGGCTCACTGACCTGCGCGCACAGGCGGAGCAGGAGAGCATGGTGAGCAGAGAGGCGGCGTTCCTCTGCAACAACCTCGTGCTCATCGGGATCGCGTTCTCGGTCTTGTGGGGAACGATCTTTCCGATTCTGAGCGAAGCCGTTGGCGGCGAGAAGATCACCGTCGGGCCGCCGTTCTTCAATACGGTGAACGTGCCGCTCGGACTGTTGCTGCTGCTTCTCACCGGGATCGGTCCGCTCATCGCGTGGCGGCGGGCTTCGGTCGCCAATCTGAGGCGTCAGTTCGCCGCGCCGGTGGCCGCCGCTGTCGGCATTGGTATCGCGCTCTTCGCTCTGGGCGTGCGCAATCTCCCCGCGCTTCTCTCATACACGTTCGGCGCGCTGGTTCTCACGACGATCGTGCAGGAGTTCTCCAAGGGCGTCGGGGCGAGGCATCGCATGTATGGCGAGTCTCGTCTGATCGCGCTGCCGCGCCTCGTCGCTCGCAATCGGCGCCGTTACGGCGGATATATCGTTCTTTTTGGGGTCGTGATCATGTTTGCCGCCTTCGCGGGGATGGCATTCAAGCGTGAGTACGACCTCACTCTCAAGGCGGGAGAATCGAGGAGTGTCACCGATCCGTGGGGACACACGTGGACATTTCTGAGCCAGGGAATTTCCAACTACACGATCCTCAATCGGGAAGTCACGGCGATCGCTCTCGACCTGACGCGCGATGGCAGGAGCGCGGGCGTGATGACGAGCGAGAAGCGCCAGCACGTCGATAGCCGCGGAGCTCCGACCTTCGAGCCCTCGACCGAGGTCGGCATCAAGGGTTCGTTCAGTCAGGATGTGTACGTGGTGCTGGCCGGAGTTCGCAACGCGAACGAGGCCGAGATTCGGGTGAGCTTCAATCCGCTGGTGCGGTGGGTGTGGCTCGGCGGGGCGTTCATGGCGCTCGGTGGGTTGGTAGTGATGTGGCCGGCGGCGGATAAGCACCGAGTGCGGTCGGTGTATGCAGCAGTACCGAAGCCTGGCGAAAAGAATCTCGCCAATGTCGCCGCGTAGCCAAATGAGAGTCTCTCGCCGCAAATTGCTTCTCGGCCTACCCGCTGCAATCGCGGCGACCAGGCTCGGTGCACAGCAAATTCAAACATTCAACGGCCCAATGGCCGATGCTCAGGATGTCTATCGCGCGGTGAAGCTGGAGCCCAAACCCAACGCGCGACCGTCGATGACTCCGCTCGAGCGCGACGATCTCGAGCACCAGATCAAGTGTCAGCGCGGCTGCGTCCTCGATGTATTCACCTGCCGCACCACTGATTTCTCGTGCAGCGTTTCGCCGGCGATGTACGGCGTCGCGGCTACCAGCGACGAGCTCGCAAGGCTGGAGAAAGCGATGAGGAGCGACGCGTGACCGCCCTTCTCATCGGTACGGCCCTCGCGGTTGCCTCCCTCTGCTACGTGCTCTACCCGCTCCTCCGTCCGAACGTGGAGTTGACGGCTCCTGTGCCGTCGAGGCCGGGAAATGAGAGATCGAGCTCAGCCGTAGATGCCCTTCGCGAGCTGGAGTTTGACCGCCAAGCAGGCAAGATCTCCGACGCCGATTACGGGCCCCTCAAGGCCAGGTATACCGAAGAGGCGCTTACGGTTATGCGCGCGGGGGACGCAGGGGCAAAGTCCTGCCCGAGCTGCGGCCCTCGGCCCGAAGGTGACGCGGAATTCTGCTCTAATTGCGGGACCCCGCTTAGCTAGGGCCCTGAGCCCCGGACACTTGATCTTGGGCCCCTCGGACCCGTCTATGAATTGAGGCACGGGGGCGAGAGCTGAGCTCCAGCTCAATTGCAGAGCCCGGCTCCGGGAAATCGGCAGATAGGTCCATCATAGGAGCCTTCCCGGGCCCGTAACTGGCGGCAGCTATTGACCTTTGGCCCGTTTGACCTAACTATGGAATGGGCACCCCCTGTCGCGGTCAAGCACAGCGGCACGCTCCTAGCCAATCAAGGACCCAGGGCTCCCAGAAAATACGCTTGAATCCGAGGGACAATGTCGCAGCCGAATCGGCTTGAGCTCGCTTACGATGACGCCCCGCACCAGCCGCGGCCGGATCCCCTGCGGGATCCTGCCGTTGCACGCACGATAGCGGTGCTCCAGGTCGCCTTCGGACCTTCTGCTCAGCGCAATTACGACATCAGGCTTTGGGATGGCACTATCCAGCGAGGCGGCCAGTCGCCCGCCGCTGATTTCTCGCTTTTCTTCACGCGACGGGGCGCGCTTCGCCGCATGCTTTTGCCTCCGTCGGAGCTGACGATCGTCGAGGCAATCATCTCCGGCGACGTTGAGATCGAGGGCAACATGGAATCATCCATGGGCCTCTCCGACGACATTGGACGGAACGTGCAATCCGCCGGTGGCATCGCGAAGCAGCTCCCCGCCGTGCTGGCGCTCCCGAAAGACGACGAAGCGCCGCCCCTCGACGAGAGCCGCTACAGCCGTGGCCTGCGACTGTTGACTCCGCGTCGCAAGAGCACCGGGTCGGAGATCCGGTTCCATTACGATGTCGGCAACGATTTTTACGCCTTGTGGCTCGACAAGCGGATGCTCTACACCTGCGCCTACTATAAGGAGGAGACGGACGACCTCGCGACAGCGCAGCTCAACAAGCTGGACCACATTTGCCGGAAGCTCCGGCTCGCGCCCGGCGAACGCTACCTCGATATCGGTTGCGGGTGGGGCGGATTGGTGATGCACGCGGTCGAGAAGTACGGCGTGATCGGCACCGGCGTCACGTTGAGCGCCGCCCAGGCGGAATGGGCTCAGCAGAAGATCGCGGAGAAGGGAATTGGTGACCGGTGCAAAGTCGAGGTGATGGATTTCCGTGACCTGCCCGCTAACGCCCGCTTTGACAAGATCAGCTCCGTCGGTGTCACGGAGCACATCCCGGAAGACCAGCAGCCCGCTTATTTCGCGCGCGCCTTCAAGGCGCTCGAGCCGGGCGGGCTGATGATGAATCATTGCGAGGTCAGCACCCGCACCGCGCGCCGGACTCACAGCTTGTCCGAGAAATTCAGCCGTTGGCTCTGGAAGCGCGATCAGTTCATCGACAAGTACGTTTTTCCGGATGCCAAGCTCGTTCCGCTCGCGTCAGTGATCCGTGCCGCGGAAAAGGTGGGCTTCGAGACCCGGGACGTCGAAAGCCTGCGCGAGCATTATGCGCTGACGTTGCGGGCGTGGATCAAGGGCCTCGAGCACAGAAAAACCGAGGCGATCAGGCTGGTCGGTGAGCGTACCTATCGCGTATGGAAGCTGTACATGTCGGCTGCCGCGTATGGCTTTCACAGCGCGGGGTTGAATCTCGTGCAGACTCTGCTCGCCAAGCCTCGCGCGGACGGCGCCTCGGATATGCCGCTCACGCGCGAATATATGTATCAAAACCACAGGTAACGGAGAGGAAGCATGGCGGTCCGCGACTTCGTCGATCTCAAGGGAGTAAAGTGGAGAGTGTGGCCGGTGACGCCAACTTCCATCCAGCCCCAGACCGCGGTCGAGGATTACCTCGGCGACTACGGCGATGGGTGGCTATGTTTCGAGTCCGTCACGGAGCGCCGCCGGCTCCCGAGTTACCCACCCAACTGGGACACACTCTCAGACAACGGCCTGCTGCAGCTCCTCAAGTCGGCAGCCGTCGTCCCACCGGGCAGGAAGACACCCGCGTCAGCGGGCGGAGATGCGCCGGTCCCGTAGCTGCGCGTGGTCGGTGAGAGCGGCAACCATCTTTCTTCTGCCCGAGTCAAAGAACTAGCGCAGCATAAAGACTGAGCCGGTTCCTGAGCCTGGCGACAACTCTCACCCCTTCGATGATTCGCTCGTTCAGCTTCCTTTGCCTCGCGGCAGCGTTTGGTCTGCTCGCGCCACTATCGGTCGCGTCGGCGCAGCAGATCGACGTCATTCGCGGAACGGTCACCAGCGCGGATGGCAACCCGCTCGAAGAGGTGAAGGTCACGGCCACTTCGATCTCCGGTAACGTCAACCGCACCGCGCGCACCGACCGCAACGGCCGCTACACCATCACCTTCCCCGGCGGAGAAGGCGATTACCTGGTCGAATTTTCCGCGATCGGCTATGGCGCCCGCAGATTCCAGGTGAAGCGCACCGCCGATCAGGAAATTCTCGTCGCCGACGCGCGGCTTCTCCCCGCCGCCGGCCTGCTCGATACGGTGACGGTGAACGCGCAACGCGACCGGCCCC
>JBGTEZ010000088.1:0-2285 GCA_041747535.1 Gemmatimonadaceae bacterium | reverse complement strand
AGGTATCGCTCGCCGAAATCGCAGATCACCGAAACGATCAGCTTCCCCTTGTTCTCGGGTCGCGCCGCAACCTGCAGTGCCGCCCACGTAATGGAGCCTGAAGAGATTCCGGCGAAAATCGCCTCCTCACGCGCGAGCTTTCGAGCCGTCTGAATGGCGTCGTCGTTGGTAACGCGAATGACTTCGTCGTAAATCTTCGTGTCCAGATTTCCGGGAATGAAGCCCGCCCCGATTCCCTGCTGCTTGTGAGGAGACGGCTCTCCACCTGAAAGCACGGGGCTTTCTGCCGGCTCGACCGCGACGATCCGCACCTTTGGCTTCTTCTCGCGAAGAAAACGGCCCGCTCCGGTGATCGTTCCGCCCGTCCCCACGCCCGACACGAAGATGTCGATCTCGCCACCGGTGGCTTCCCATATCTCCGGACCCGTCGTCCGATAATGCATCGCCGGATTTGACGGATTGTCGAACTGTCTCGGCATCCACGCCCTGGCGCCAAGCTTCGACATGATTTCTTCGGCGCGCGCGATCGCTCCCTTCATTCCCTTGGGGCCTTCAGTCAGGACGACACGGCAGCCAAGGGCGCGGAGCATGTTCCGGCGCTCGATCGTCATGGTCTCGGGCATGGTGAAGATGCAGCGGTACCCGCGCGCGACGGCCGCGTACGCGAGGCCTATTCCCGTGTTTCCGCTGGTCGGCTCCACGACGACCATTCCCGGTCGGAGCTTCCCGGCACTGATGGCATCGTCGATCATCGCGGCGCCAATCCGGTCCTTTACGGAGTTGAAGGGGTTGAAGCCCTCGTGCTTGATCACGATTCGACCGGGCAGGTTTTTGCCGACTTTATTAAGTTGGATGAGGGGCGTATTGCCAACCGTTTCGGTAATGTCCCTGTAGATCCGTCTGGCCATTGGTTCTCCGTTATTCCTCAACGTGGACGGCGCAATCGCGGATTCACCCCGAGCGGATGCTCCCGAGCACGTCACATGAGCCGGGATCAGGGCTTAATCAGTCAATAGTAGCAGGGCATCCAAGGGCACTGCGGCCGCCGCCAATGGTCCAGTGCTGTAACGATAAGTCCCACATACACTTGCCGTTCTTTCCCATGTGTTTACCAACCCGACTCCACAGCAAACTCAGCTGTGACGTTTGGGGGGGTGGGACGAGTCTTTAAAGGGTCGAACATCGTGTCGTTCCGGCGTATGAACCATGGGTCTCAGGAGATTGACCGTTGAAGATCGCAGGCGATTCGCGCGCCGGATTCTCGATGATAGAGCAGATGGTTGTCGTAACGATCATCGGTCTGTTGACCGTGATCGCGGCACCCAGCTTCTCGGACGCCCTGCACAAGCGGGCGACGTCGGCGGCTTCCGACCAGTTCGTAATGGCGCACGGCCTCGCCCGCTCGACCGCCCTCAGGTACGGTCGCGTCTCGCAGCTGCACATCGATGCGCCGGCAGCCAAGTTCTGGGTCGATGTGGACACCAGTGGCAAGGGTCAGCGCGCCCTCGTGACCTATGCGCACAGCGTCAACACCGGCGGGCTGACGATGACGAGTAATCGCGTCCTCCTCTGCTTCGATCCGCGCGGACTCTCTTCGACTAGCGGCAGCTGCCAGCCCGGAGACGCGCAACTGATCTTTTCCTCGGCCGACAAAGTCGATACCGTCCGCATCACGGCGCTCGGAAAAGTGCTGAGATGAGAGCGGCATCGAGCAACTTCCCCGAGAGACCTGACAAAGCACGCGATCGCCGTGGCATGTCGCTCGTCGAAGTACTCGTCGCCGTCACCCTGCTCGGAGTGGCGATGCTGAGTCTCGGCGCCGCCGCGGGCTTCGGCGTACGCCAGATGGGATTGGCGCGACAGGATCTCCAGTACGCCGCGGACGTGCAGCAGGAAGTGGACAGTCTTTCCGGCTTGACCTGGAACAGCGTGACGAATGGCTCGGCGAACGTCCGGGGACGCGCCTTCAGCTGGACCGTCTCGACTCCAAACGCGAATTCGCGGCTCGTTACCGTCGTCGTCCAGCGTCGAGGGCACCAGGATCCGACCAAGATCTTTCTGGACACAGTCGTCGTCTACATGGCGAAACCGACGCCCGGATCGTGATTAACAGAGCTGGAACGCCGACACCGCCGACCCGCCGCGGATTCACAATCATCGAGCTCCTCATCTCGATGATGATCGGTCTCATCGTGCTCGGCGCCGTTTACCAGCTGATGATCACTCAGAGCGCGGGCTATGGGAAGCAGCGGGAGCTCGCCGACGTACGCGAGACCGCGCGCAGC
>JBGTEZ010000087.1:0-11613 GCA_041747535.1 Gemmatimonadaceae bacterium | reverse complement strand
CTTCGTTGCGATCCGCGTATCGTGCGGCTCGAATCGGCGCTCGCTTCGCGGTCCTGTCTCGAGGTTGTTGACCCCACTGCGCGCCGCGCTGCCGTAGCTATCCTGATCCGGCTGGGTGAAAGCGGCGAGCCGGAGCTCATGTTCATCCAGCGGGCGCTGTATGACGGCGATCCATGGAGCGGCCAGATTGGGTTTCCGGGCGGGCGCGAGGAATCCGAGGATGTTGACCTCGTGGCTACCGCAATCCGCGAGGCATTCGAGGAGCTCCAGTACGACCTCCGCGAGGCGACTCTGATTGGAGCGCTCGACGACTTGAGTCCGCGGATTATCGCGTTGCCCCACGTGATCGTTCGGCCGTTCGTTTTCCTCATGGCAGATCCCCCAGTGCCCAGGCATAGCCCGGAAGTAGCAGGGTCCTTCTGGGTGCCATTGTCAGTGCTGCTCGACCGCTCCGTGTGGCGCGAGACCAGAGTGATGGACGGCATGAGCCGCTTCGCGTTCCATCACGAGGGAAACATCATCTGGGGAATGACGGAAAGGATATTGTCGGGGCTACTGCCAATGTTTGAATAGTGCGGATGCGAACTCACGGCACTGCTTCGTACTCTATCCGCAGCCCTTGCGGCAATATTAGGCTATCCTAATATTATACCGTAGGCTAGGCTAACTCCAACCATCAAGCACGTCAAATTGTTCAAGTCACTAGTTCCGCCGCCGGACAAGGAAGCGGACCCAGGCTGGCGGCGAGCACGCGTAACCCCTTCGCTGGCAGAGGTTTACAAGTCGGTACCGGTCACCGGAGCGACTTGGTGGCGAAAGATTCTCGCCTTCGCCGGGCCCGGATATCTCGTTGCCGTGGGCTACATGGACCCGGGAAACTGGGCTACCGACCTCGCTGGCGGATCGCAGTTCGGGTATACGCTTCTCACGGTGATCCTGATGTCGAACCTGATGGCGATTCTGCTCCAGGGACTCTCCTCCAAGCTCGGCATCGTCACCGGCCGCGATCTCGCGCAAGCTTGCCGCGATCACTATTCCCGCCCCGTCAACTTCCTTCTCTGGGTCGCGTGCGAAATAGCCATCGCCGCCTGCGACCTCGCCGAAGTAATCGGAACCGCGATCGCGCTCAATCTCCTGTTCGGCATTCCCGTCACCTACGGCGTGGTGATCACTGCGCTCGACGTGCTGATGATCCTGTATCTGCAGAACAAGGGCTTCAGGCTGCTCGAGGCGCTGGTGATCACGTTGATCGCGACGGTTGGAATCTGCTTCCTGTTCCAGATCATCCTCGCGCAGCCGCCGTTTGGCGCCGTGATGCGCGGATTCATTCCCACGGCGGAGATAGTCAGCAATCCCAACATGCTCTACGTCGGGATCGGCATCCTCGGGGCGACCGTCATGCCGCACAACCTCTACCTGCACTCTTCGATCGTACAGACCAGGCAATACGAGGAGACGCCCGCCGGCAAGCGGGAAGCCGTGCGCTTCGCGTTCATCGACTCGACCATCGCCCTCTCGTTCGCGTTGTTCATCAATGCGGCGATACTCATCGTCGCCGCTGCGACGTTTCACAACACCGCCAATTCCAACGTCGGTGAGATCCAGGACGCCTACAAGCTGCTGACGCCGCTACTCGGTGCCGGAGCGAGCACCGCGTTCGCGCTCGCATTGCTGGCGTCGGGCCAGAATTCCACGATCACCGGCACGCTCGCCGGCCAGATCGTGATGGAAGGATTCCTCAACATCAGACTGCGCCCCTGGCTGCGGCGGCTGATCACACGACTCATCGCGATCGTCCCGGCCGTGATCGTCTCCTTCATTTATGGAGAGAGCGGAACCGCCCGCCTGCTGGTGTTGAGCCAGGTCATTCTCAGCATGCAGCTTTCATTCGCAGTGTTTCCGCTGGTGATGTTCACATCCGACAAGCTGAAGATGGGCCAGTTCGTCAATCCGGCGTGGCTCAAGGTGCTGGCCTACCTTGTTGCATCCGTGATCGGCGGGCTCAACATTTGGCTGCTGTTCCAGTTCTTCAAGGGAGCGATGAGCTGATGTACCAGCGCATTCTCGTGCCGGTCGAGCACACCGAGTACGACCAAGTGATTCTGGCCCACGTGCGAAAGCTGGCGACCAGCTGCGGCGGATCGGCTCTCGTGTTGATCCATGTTGCCGATGGCTGGGCCGCGCGCAACGCCAGGGAGCTCCACCTCCGGGAATCCGAGGAGATGAAGAGCGATCGCGAGTACATCGAAGCGTTGGCGGAGACGCTCGAGAGCGAGGGCTTCACCGTCGAAGCGCTCCTCGCTGGCGGCGACCCCGCCAGCGAGATCGCCGCCGCCGGTGAGCGCGAGAACTGCGACCTCATTGCGATGGCCACCCACGGCCATCGAGGTCTCGCCGATGTCCTGCGCGGCAGTGTCGCGCACGAGCTCCGGCACATCTCGATGCTGCCGGTGCTGATGGTGCGCGGCACTCCGCCACCCTCGCCCGAACGCTCGTGATGGCGCGCGCGGCGAAAACAGCCGCTGTCACGGCGAAGACGAAACAGCCCCTCACCGAGCCCGTCGAGGATTATCTGAAGGCGATCTATGCGATTGGAAAAGGCAGCGGGCCTGCTGCAACCAACGAGATCGCCGAGCGCCTCGCACTCGCCCCCGCCTCGGTTAGCGGCATGGTGCGCCGTCTCGCCGATCAGGGCCTCCTCGCCTATGAGCGATATCACGGCGTAAAGCTCACGGAAAAAGGGCGGCGCGCAGCGCTCCGCACTCTCAGACGCCATCGCGTCATCGAGGCGTACCTGTCGCGCGCGCTCGGCTACCCGTGGGATCGGGTGCACCACGAGGCCGAGCGGCTGGAGCACGCCGCATCCGACGAGCTGGTGGACAGGATGGCTGCCGCCATCGGCGAGCCAATAGTCGATCCCCACGGAGCGCCAATCCCGACCCGCGATGGAGCGGTCGACGAGACGGAGTACACGCCCCTGGCGGATCTCGCGGCGGGCGAATCAGGAGTCGTAGCGAGGGTCACGGACGAGGACGCGGAGATGCTGCGCTACCTCGGCGAGCTGTCGATTCGCCCCGGCACACGCCTCAGCATCAAGTCGCGCGCGCCGTTCGACGGACCCATCACTCTGACCGTTGGAAAGAAGGAGTTCTCGATCGGGCGCTCACTGGCGGCCCACGTTCTGATCGCGCCCGCGCGAGACAGAGGAGTTAGGCGCCGCTAGCTTTCGCGGGTGATCCATACTCTCGCCGCCTCGCTTGCGGCCGCGGTGCTGCTCCAGGATTCCGCGCCACCATCCAGTCCGCTCCGCACCATCGCCATCGACGAGGCCTTCGCCGAAGCCGCGCAGCTCGTGATCGGCGACCGCGTCTCGCTTTCGGCGCGCCCCGGCAGTGAGAATGCCGCCGCGGACTCGGCAGTCGTCGGCGCAATCTTCAGGCGAAGCGCCGATCCCTCGGAAATAGCGCGCGGTGACTTCAAGGTGCGTCTCCATCTGGACCACCTGCAGCGGATCTCCGGGTACGGCGACCGGGTCGACCGCTTTGCAATCGAGACCACCGACAGCGCCGACGTCGCCGGGACCATCGATCGAGTCAACCGCCAGGCCTTCGGATTCAGAGCCTACCAGTCACGGGACATTGCGATCGAGACATCACGCACGTTTCTGGTGGTGAGCCGGTTTCACCGCGCGATTGGTGTCATCACCATCGTCGCCAGCTCCGTGTTCCTCCTTTGCATCATGGTGCTCAAGGTCGACGAGCGGCGGCGCGACATTGCCGCACTGCGGCTGATGGGAATCTCCCGGTCATCCGTGATTCAGTCCATCGTCATCGAAGCGGGACTGGTCGCCGTGCTCGGCAGCGTCCTTGGCGTCGTACTCGGCTGGGCGACATCGCTGTTCGTCAACTCGCACTATCAGGCGCTGTACAAGACGCCGCTGGCGTTCTCGATCCTGACGTTCCCGGTCATCGCGTTCGCAGTGTCGCTGTCGCTGGTTCTGGGGATCGCCGCGGGTCTCGCCGCATCGTGGCGGCTGGTTCGCACCCCACCCCTCACCCTGTTCGGCCGGTGATGATGCTCGCCGTCGCCAAAGCGTCTTTGGTGCGGCACCGGTCGCGGACCGTCCTCGCGGTGCTTGGTGTGGCGATCGCGGCGGCGATGCTGCTCGACATGGTCATGCTCGCTTCGGGTATGCGCGAATCCTTCCGCCAGCTGCTGATGTCGCGGGGATTCGAGATCAGGCTCGCGCCGAAGGGAACGCTGCCGTTCGATACCGACGCATCGATCCCGGGGGTAGCGGCGGTCACCGCCACGCTCAGGACAAGCCCCGACATCGAGGTTGTCAGTCCCGTGATGGGAGCCTCGATTCACGTTCCGGTGGGCGAGCGCACGGTCTCGAGCGCAACGCTCGGCATCGACCCGGCGGTGCAGGGTGATTACGAGATGGTCGCCGGACGGGATGTAACGGGCACCGGCGATTTCGTCGCCAACGACCATCTCCTCGAGCAGCTGGGCGCGAAGATTGGCGACACTCTCGATGTAGCAACCGGATACGATCCGCAAACGAGGAGCTACACCGGTCAGCGGAAGCTCGTGGTGAGCGGCCGGGCCCGCTTCCTTTACGGCGCAACGCAACAGTCCGCATCGGCGATGCGCCGCGAGACGCTCGAGGGGATGGTTGCGCCAGAGCGCCGGGACCGCGCCTCACTCTTCATGGTGCGCCTGCGTGAAGGTGCCGACGCCGAACAGGTTCGTGCGTGGATCGCCGCGCAGCTGCCGAACGTCACCGCGATCTCGATCGCGACCGCGATCGCCCAGGTGGACCAGCGATTGAGCTATTTTCGCCAGCTCGCTTTCATCCTCGGCGCGGTGAGCCTGTTCGTGGGATTTCTTCTCGTGACCACTCTCGTGACGGTATCCGTCAACGAGCGGGCGGGCGAGATCGCGGTAATGAGGGCGATCGGCGTATCTCGCGCCCACATCGTGCAGCTGATCGTGCTCGAGGGAATCGCCATCAGCACGGCGGGCGCCCTTCTGGGCCTGGCGCTCGGCCTCGTCACGGCTCGTTATCTCAATATGATCCTGGCCGCGTTTCCCGGCCTGCCGACGGCGATCGACTTTTTCCTCTTCCAGCCGAGCGCCGCGTGGTCGGCTCTCGGACTGCTGGTGGCAAGCGGAATCGGTGCCGGGATCTATCCCGCGTGGCGTGCGGCGTCGCTCCCGATCGCCGAATCGCTCAGAAGGGAAGCAATCGCGTGACCGGCAAGCTCATCGTTGCCCTAAAGGACGTGAAGC
Organism: Gemmatimonadaceae bacterium; assembly: GCA_041747535.1. GTDB lineage: Bacteria > Gemmatimonadota > Gemmatimonadetes > Gemmatimonadales > Gemmatimonadaceae > UBA4720. Next base: position 6,318 of record JBGTEZ010000087.1, on the reverse strand, counting down.
GCGATTACTCACTCGGCTTGGAGCGCGTGCACGCGCTTCGTGGTGTCACGATGGAGGTGACAGCCGGTGACTACGTCGCGATCGTCGGGCCATCCGGGTGCGGAAAATCGACGCTGCTCAATCTCATCGGCGTCATCGACCAGCCGACCGCCGGAACCGTTTCGATCGACGGAAAGCGGGTGGACGGCATGAGTGACCGCGACGCCACCACGTTTCGGCTTCGTACGATCGGGTTTGTGTTTCAGCGGTTCTACCTGCTGCCGATACTCTCCGCGGTGGAGAACGTGTCGCTGCCGATGGCGGAGGCGAAGGTGCCGGCGCCGGAGAGAACGAAGCGAGCGGCGGAGCTGCTGGAGTACGTCGGACTGGCCAGCCGGATGAATCATCGTCCCTCGGAGCTGTCCGGCGGCGAGCAGCAGCGGGTCGCGATAGCGCGCGCACTCGCCAACAAGCCTTCACTTCTCCTGGCTGACGAGCCGACGGGCGAGCTCGATGCGGACACCGGAGCGGACATCATTTCGCTCTTCAGGCGACTGAATGCCGATGGGACAACGATCGTCGTCGTGACCCACGACGAGCAGCTGGCGGAGGCTGCGCGCCGGCAGGTGCACATGCGGGACGGCAGGATCGTCGGGGACGCATTCGAGATATGATCAGGCGCCTCGCGTTCCGGAACATCGCGTATCAACCCTGGCGCGCACTGCTCCTGTTCTTCGGTTTCGGAGTGGGTGTCGCGGTGATGATCGTGCTGCTGTCGATCGGAGAAGCGATGCTCACTCAGGCGCGCAACGAGAAGCTGGTCGGTGGAGGAACCGTTACGGTTCTGCCCGAGGGTCTCGATGTCGAGGTGATGAAGACGGGAGGAATCGGCGGGCTCTTTTTCTCGATCGATCACGCATCGTTCCTCTACCGGCAGCTCCTCGCCTCGCCGCGGTTCAGGAAGGACATCCGTGCCGTCGCTCCGCAGATAGAGGGAAGATTGCTGTATCTCCGTGCGCCTGATGGCAGCGAATACGCCGTCTACGCAGCGGGTGAGATTCCTTCTGCGACGAGGGCGGTCGGCGCCGCGGCCGAGCTCGTCGACGGCAGCTGGGCCGATGACGATGGCGACCGGCGGTGGGCCTCGCCGACGGCAGCCGAGCTTCGCAACGAAATCGACCGCTTCCACATGCCCTCCGATTCTCTCGCCAACAGAGACACGTGGGCCGAGTGGCATTACTTCAACGTCCTGTCCGAGGGAGGAAATCGCTGGGCGTTCATCTCCTTCATCGTCGGCGGCGACGTTACCGGAACGGACTGGGGTGGTAACGTCGGCATCACTCTCAGGGAGCAAGGGGGGCGCACGCGCCGGTTCGCGACGAGAATCGATCGGTCCAGGGTGCAGTTTTCGACGACCAATGCCGATCTGGTTTTCGGTGATTCACGCGTGACGGTGCTGCCGAATGGCGATTACCGCGTTGTCGCTGCCGCCCGGGAAGAAGGTGGCGCTGCGAGAATCGACGTATCGATGACCGTCACGCCGGCGCGGCAGGCGTACTTCCCAGGCGTGTCGATGGGCTCCGGAGATTTCGTTTCGGGCTATACGGTGCCGGCGCTGAGGGCGACTGCTTCAGGAACTCTTTGCGTCGATGGGATATGTGAGACGCTGGCGGGAGCACCCTCGTATCACGATCACAACTGGGGTGTGTGGAAAGGCGTGACATGGGAGTGGGGCGCGGCCAGAGCCGGGGAATACACCTTTCTCTACGGGAGAGTGCATTCACCCGACACCACCTCATCGATACCGCCGGTGCTGGTCTATCTGATCGATTCGCTGGGCTTTCGCGGAGTGTTCCGGCCGCGGGCAATAGCATACGAGGACGGCCGGACGGTCTCCGTCGCCGGGCGCAGCATCGCGGTTCCTTCCCGCGGCGTGCTGTTGGATGAGCGGAATGGAGACACTCTCCGCATCGACCTGTCCATCGAGGACGCCATTGCGACGGACATGCGATTGCAGCGTCGCGAAGTCGTTGGCGTGTCAGGAGACAGCGATGGCGCGGTTGTTCGCGAAGGGAAGCGGCCCTACTTTATCCAGATGAAGGGGACAGCTCGCATATCGGGCCGGCTCGACGGCCAGCCGATCGAAGGAACAGGCACGGGTTTCTTCGAGACCTTCCGGTGATGCCGCACCTGCTGCTGGTGCTGGCCGCGCTTCTCGCGACCGCGAAGCTGTTTGGTGCCTTGGCCCAGCGGGCAGGGCAACCGGCCGTCCTCGGTGAGCTTCTCGCCGGCGTCGTGCTGGGCGGATCGGCGTTGGGCCTGCTCGATCCAGGTGATCCAGTCATACATGCGTTGTCAGAGCTCGGAGTCATCGTGCTGCTATTCGAGATCGGGCTGCACACCGATCTTCGGGCGATGGCGAAAGTCGCCGGGACGGCGACAATCGTCGGAGTGGTCGGTGTCGTTCTTCCGTTCGTGCTTGGTTACTACGCCGCTCTCAGCATCCTTGGTTTCGGGCAGATACCATCGCTGGTTTGCGGTGCCGCTCTTACCGCGACATCGATAGGCATCTCGGCGCGCGTGCTTTCAGACCTCGGGCAGCTCAACACGAGGGAGGGGCAGGTAGTCCTCGGCGCCGCCGTGCTCGACGACATCATCGGACTCATCGTGCTTTCGGTGGTCACGAACGTCGTGCTGGGCGGCACGTGGACCGTGGCCGGAATCGCGGTGACGATAGCGCTTGCTGTCGGCTTCATCGTGATCGCCATAACTGCCGGGAAATTCCTCGCGCGGCCGATCTTTGGGTCGCTCGGGACGATGCAGACCCCCGGGACACTGGGTGTCGTCGCGCTCGCGTTCGCCTTCCTTCTCTCGTCGCTCGCCGCCGGCTCCGGATCAGCGATGATACTCGGCGCCTTCGCCGCCGGAATCGCGCTCAATGGCACCGCCGAACGGGTGGAAATAGAGCGCGCGGCGACGACGATCGGGCATTTTCTGGTGCCGATCTTTTTCGCGTCGGTCGGAGCATCGGTGCAGCTCTCGACGCTGGCGGACTCGCGAACGCTCCTCGCGGGGGGATTGCTGATCGCCGTAGGAGTCGTTGGCAAATTCGCGGCCGCGTATGCGCCGTGGAAGTTTCGCGGCAACAAGCCATTGATTGGAGTCGCGATGATTCCGCGCGGTGAAGTCGGCCTCATCTTCGCGCAGATGGGTCTGGCGACGAAAGCCATCACCCCGGCGATCTTCAGCGCGCTGACGCTGATGGTGATGGTCACGACGTTCCTGGCTCCTCCGGTTCTCGCGAGGGTCGGCAAGCGGTACGGCGCGAGCGCGAACCTGCCAAGTGAGGGGGGTATAGACGATCTCGTTGCCGGCGAAGGGGGAGGGCACGAATCGGCTCCGTGATTCGGGGAGAACGGCGACTGACGAGCCGTTAGCTGCCAGGCGGAAAAGCTTCCTGCCCCCTGTTGTACAACTCGCCGACCGTTCGATTGCTGTCCAGGCCAACCACTGCAGTTTGTTTTCGTTTCACTGGTGGTGTCGCGCGGTCGTGCGGCCTCGTGGCTGCCAGCTTTCAGCCTGATAGCTTCTGGCTCGTCAGTCGCCTTTCAAAAGGCTGCTAAAACAGGGACATCTGCTCGCCGAGGAGGTCCGGATCCACCGGCGTCTGTCCGAGCCGCGCCTGGAATTCACGCGCGGTCGCGGGGCTGTGACCGGAGAAGTGATTCGCGACATAGCCGTAGATGTGCGTGACCTTGCTCGACAGCTTTTCGATCGCTTCCGACCACTTGTCCATCTCGTGCGAGCGGTCGACCTGAACGCGGGAGTAGTCGACGAGATCCCGGTTGGGACCCATCCAGCGGATGTAGGCAAAGTCCGCCGTCGGGCGCAGGGCGAGACTCAGCATCTGCTTCCGCGGAATCCACCGTCCATCGATCAGTGCCAGCGCGATGTTACGCTCCTGAAGCAGTGCCAGTACGCCGTCGGTGATCCAGCCCCGGTGTCTGAACTCTATCGCGACGCGAAGATCGGTCGGGACCCGGGCGATGAAATCGACGAGAGCCGGCAGCTCACCCGGCTGGAAATCGGGCCCGGTTTGAACGAGAATCGGCCCGAGCTTGCTTCCCAGCTCCCGCACGCGCTCGAAGAATGCCTCCGATGCTCCAGTGACGTCCCGAAGGCGCTGCTCGTGGGTGATCTCCTGCGGCATCTTGAGCGCGAAAATGAAGCTGCGCGGCGTACGCTCGACCCAGCCGCGCAGTGTGGCGGCGGGGGGCGAGGCGTAGAAGGTGGAATCGACCTCCACCGAATCGAAGGCGCGGGCGTAGACGGTGAGAAAGTCCGACGGCCTGGTACCGTGGGGATAAAACGGCCCCAGCCAGGCATCGTAATTCCAGCCCTGGGTGCCGATATGGATCTCCGCCGCCATGGCGTTCAATCGGCTGCCGTGAGCGGTCGGTGTCAAGTCGATTCGTTTCGACGCATGGGTGTCAGGTGGTGCGGCGCTGCAGCTCTGAACCGAGGTCGCTCAGCGCATCCCCGGTTAGATCCGCGAACCGAATGACACCGCGACTATCGACCTCACACCGGTAGAATGCCACGGCCGCCGCTCCAGCCCAATCTTCGCGAATTTGGACCAGTTCCTCCGCGTCCTGCTCTTGGCAGCGTCGCAACTCGGCTACTGAGGCCCACGGCAGCTTGCGCCGGTAATCAGCGCACGCGGCGGCAAGCGGTCCATCAATCGTTGGCCCGTGAAACAGCATCACGATGTGGCGAACGCCATGCAGCTCGACTAAGTACCGGCACTCGCGCCGAAGCTGTTGTGCGCGCAGGAAGTCTCGTCCACTCGCCGCGAGCGCACCCGCACCGCCAGGCACATAGAATCGATCATACCGCGTGACTTGCAGATGGTGTGTGAGGAACTCGTCGGTCGCCTCCTGAAGCCGTCCGTCCGAGCACGCGATGACGAGCGTGTTCGGACGGTCTGGCAACCATTCTCCGAATGCCCCCGTCATGATCGTTCCTTGAGTGCTTGTCAGCTGCAAGGTTCGTTAGCCCCCGCTAGCTACACACTTGGTTTTCGGGTGACTTGAGGTGATCATCATCGGGCCTGTCCTTACGACTTGAGAGAGGCCGGTCGAGTAAAGTGCTTGAAGCTGCAGTTCGTTAGCCGGCCGCGTCGCGGCGTTTCCACGCCCATACTCCGCTGAGCGGCCCAACCGGTGCCAACGACACCACTAATATCTGAGCGCCTGCTAAGGCTACCCCCGCCCAACCGCTTGCAGTAAACGGAGTGACAAAAAAGTGTTGGACCCCGCGTTCCTACACATGGACTGCGTCGGACTCAGGAGCAGTGGGCGCGATCCCAATCACCAGGAGAGGCGGCTGGGAACGCAACATCTCTGACAGCTGGCGCGCCGGCGCTCGTCTCAAGATGGAGGCGCAGCTGGCCATTGAGCAGGGCTGTTCGGAAGATTGAAAACGTTGACGCGTCCAAGGGTCCTCCATTGGGGGAGATGATTTCTTCCCCGTATGGCGAAGAGGCGGCGACAGGCAAATCGAAACGGAGGGCACCTGCTGCCTCAAAAAGTGCCACTGCCGTCACCAGATCTTTGAGCGGGCCGCCGTTGGGCCCATCCCTTGGACCCACTAGCACGAGCGAAAAAGACTTGGGGTTTTCCCCGCGACGGTATTCATTCAAACTGAGAACGGCCTCCCCGAGATCGTTACCCACCGCGTCGCGCAAAGCTGATCTTGTTATTTCCAGGCGGGAGTCCGGGCCGCAGCTGTCGTTGAAAAGCAGCGATACACATCCTGCTGAAGTGATTGCAATCATTACGATAGCTGGAGCTGAGCGCATGAGTCTGCAGGTAGGGTGCAAAATCTCTCCGTCAAGTCGGTCTCGTTCACAATGCGTTGCCCTCAACCGTGTGGCAAGTGAGCGTCGTGGCGTTGTGAACGCTGAATGTCACCGAACGACCTGCCGATAAGCTGTGGGCGCCGCAGGCGACCGTCAGCTTCATCGGCTTGTTAGACGGCCCCAGCGCGCGGGCCATCCTGGCAAAGAGACCCAGTGCGCCCGCGAACTGACGCGGCCCCTCAGCGCCAGAGTGCGAACGGGAGCATTCCCCAAGCGGCGAGCACCACGCACCATTGCAGCGCTCCCGCGAGCACGAGGAGATCCAGGCGCGCCGTGTGCGTGCGGAGCCCGGCGCGCGCACGGTGCACTCCCGCCACGAGAAGCGTGAGCGGGAGCATGCCCGTGAGCAACGCGATCGCCACGTTCGCCGGCGTTGGGTCGCCGATGGCCAGGAAGGACTGCGTGAGGTAGAGCGCCGG
>JBGTEZ010000086.1:0-11057 GCA_041747535.1 Gemmatimonadaceae bacterium | reverse complement strand
CGGCGGAACTCTCGGCCGCCTGAGGAGCGGCGACCTGACCGGGCGCGCATCGCGCGTCATGGCCGCGGTCGACTCGCTGAAGACGCTCGCCGCCACCGGGGGAGGGAGCATCGGGCGGTTCCGGCGTGACACTACACTCATGAAGACCGCGTTGGGCTTGAGCGCCGAGCTCGACAGCCTTCGTGCGCGGTCGAAGTTCGGCGGAGCCGACAGCAGCCTGACGCTCGAGCTCGCACGCCGGCGGGTGCTCATGGATTCGCTGATCAAGGATATCAAGGACAATCCGCTGAGGTACATCAGCTTTTAGTCCGCAGTCCGCAGTAAAAACCTTGCCCCCTCCAACCCCCACAATTACCTTCGGGTATCCCTCCCCAGTCCTTCCGCGCAACAATCATCTGAGCATCCCAGGCTCAGCGCGCCACAAGTCCCGATCCTCGCAATAACCCCCGCTGAACATCCTGTCCTCCTCCAGCAAGATCGCGTGGACATCGCAGAGCTGAAAAGAAAATCAGTTGCCGAGCTTCAGGAAATGGCCGACGGTCTCAAGATCGACGGCTCTGCCGGACTCGGAAAGCAGGATCTGATTTTCCAGATCGAGCAGAACCTGCTCGAGACCGACATCATGCTCCACGGTGACGGCGTGCTCGAGATCCTGCCGGAAGGCTACGGATTTCTGCGCAGCCAGGACTGGAGCTACCTGCCCGGCCCTGACGACATCTACGTCTCGCCGTCGCAGATCAAGCGCTTCGGACTGCGGACCGGCGATGACGTCCGGGGACAGGTGCGGCCGCCGAAGCCGTGGGAGCGCTACCTCGCGCTGCTCAAGGTCGAGAGTGTCAACGGGGAAGATCCCGAGAAAGCGAAAGACCGCGTCCCGTTCGACGATCTGCGTCCGAGATACCCGGACGAGCGTCTCCGCCTCGAGACGAAAGAGAACGATCTGAGCATGCGCGTCGTTGACATCATGGCGCCCATCGGAAAGGGCCAGCGCGGGCTGATCGTTTCACCCCCGCGGGCGGGCAAGACCATCCTTCTCAACAAGATGGCAAACGCGATCGCCGAGAATCATCCCGAGGTGACAATCATCGTGCTGCTCATCGACGAGCGGCCCGAAGAAGTGACGGAAATGATCGCGAGCACCATCCGCGCCGAAGTCGTCAGCTCGACGTTCGACGAAGGCGCGGCGCGCCATGTGCAGGTCTCCGACATGGTACTCGAGAAGGCAAAGCGCCTCGTCGAGCACGGCAAGGATGTCGTGATTCTGCTCGACTCGCTTACACGGTTCGCGCGCGCCCACAATACCGTCGCGCCGCAGTCGGGGAAGATTCTGTCCGGCGGAGTCGATGCCAGCGCGCTCTACAAGCCGAAACGCTTCTTCGGATCGGCGCGGAACATCGACGGTGGCGGATCGCTCACCATTATCGCGACCGCGCTGACCGAGACGGGATCTCGGATGGACGATGTGATCTTCGAGGAGTTCAAGGGAACCGGCAACATGGAGCTGGTGCTCGACCGCAAGATCGCCGATCGCCGGGTGTTCCCCGCCATTGATATCCTGAAGTCGGGCACGCGAAAGGAGGAACTGCTTCTGAGTCAGGCGGAGATCAACCGCGTGATCCTGCTGCGGCAGTTCCTCGCCGACATGCCCGAGGCCGAAGCGGTCGAATTTCTTCTGCGCCAAATGGTCAAATCCAAGAACAACAAGGAGTTTTTTACCCAGATGGCGCAGGGATAGTCCGAACCGACAGGCAGTTGTTTTACCCGGAAGGCGCAGAGCCAGTCTATAGATGTGACTAGCACTCTGAGGCGGTACATGGCCGTGGACTACGGGCGCAAGCGAATCGGCCTGGCGATCAGCGACACGATTGGCATGATTGCGACTCCCGCCGGGTTCATCGTCCGGCGCGAAGGCAAGCGCCCGCCAATCACGGAGATAATCCGGCGTGCGACCGAGCTCGAGGCCGAAGGATTCGTATTCGGGCTTCCGCTCGATGGAGACGGGAACGAGACCGACTGGACGGCCGAAGTCCGCGCGATCGGTGAAGAGGTCGGCAAGCGGACGAAGCTGCCGGTCCGCTATCTCGACGAGCGGTTCACGACCGCCGCCGCCCTCCGGACGATGCGCGAGCTCGGCCAGTCCACCCGGGGGCGTAAGGGTGATGTCGATGCACTCGCGGCTACGATCCTCCTGCAATACGCGCTGAACAATGCGGACTGAGCTGAGACTCGCCCTGATCGGCGGCTACGTAGCTCTCATCGGCGGCGTTGGAGCCGTCGCGTGCGGTCCTACGCCGCACGGCGCACCGAAGCGCGTGATCATCCCCCGCGGCGCGACGTTCGGAGACGCGGCTGACTCGCTGGGGAAAGCCGGACTCGTCGGCTCACGTAGAATATTCCGGCTGTACGGCCGGGTGATGGGTGGAGACCGGAACATCAAGCCGGGGACTTACCTTCTCAAGGACGGTACGCCGTGGCGGGACATCGTCAAGGCATTGAACGGCGGCCGCGGTCTGGTCAATACGCTCACGATCCCCGAAGGATTTTCGATTCAGCAGATCAAGCCCCTGCTGGCGCGGACGCTGTTCGTGCCGCCGGAGTCCGTCGACGCGGCAGTGCGCGATACCGCTCTTCTCCGGCGCCTCGATATTCCGACCGGGACTCTCGAGGGCTACCTGTTTCCGGACACCTACGCGTTTCCGGCGGGCACCACGGCATCGCAGGCGGTGCGTGAGATGGTCCGCGGATTCGAGCGCCGGTGGAAGCCCGAGTGGGATGCCCTGCTTCCCGGTCTCAAGGTCAACCGGAATGACATGGTGACGATGGCGTCACTCGTCGAGAAGGAAGCGCGAGTTCCGGAAGAGCGGCCGGTCATCGCCGCTGTCTACTACAATCGTCTTCGCCGCGGAATGTTGCTGCAGGCTGATCCGACGGTGCAGTACGCGATGGGAAGGCACGTGAGCCGCGTGATGTACAAGGATCTCGCTACCAGGTCGCCTTACAATACCTATCTCCACGCCGGTCTCCCGCCCGGTCCGATCGCGTCGCCCGGGGCGGCGAGCCTTGCAGCCGCCGCGAATCCGGCGAAAGTGGATTACCTGTACTTCGTCGCGAGGCCGGATGGGCGGCACGAGTTCCGACAGACGTTCGCGCAGCACAGCAACGCAATCAGGAAGGTGCGGGGTCTGCCGCCGCTACCCGACTCGCCAGCGCGGAAGGCTGTCGCCAAAGTGCCGGCCAAACGACCGGTGACCACCGCGCGGAAGCCCGCGGCAAGATCGACGCGAGCAACGACCGCAGCTTCGCGCGCCCGCACCACCACCAAAGCGCCAGTGCGGAAAGCCACGACGACGACGAAGCGTACCACGGCTCCAGCGAAGAAGCGTACTACCGCTCCAGCGAAGAAGCCGACGGCCACGAAAACCACGGCGCCCTAGCAGCGTGGTGGATCCCGCCATTCTTCGTCTCGTCGCGATCACCGACGATGCGCTCGAGCGCCGAGGCACTTTGATCGAGCGCGCCTCGGCCGCTGTTCGAGGCGGGGCGACATGCATCCAGCTTCGCCTCAAGAACGCGCAGCCCCGCGAGGTGGTGGATGTCGCGCGCGCCCTCGTAGCCGCGGTAAGCGTGCCGGTAATCGTCAACGACCGCGCCGACATCGCTCTCGCGGCGGGGGCGGCCGGCGTGCACGTCGGTGAGGCCGACTTGCCTGTTGTGGCAATCCGAAGGTTCGCGCCAGAGGGATTCGTGATCGGCGCCTCGCTCGGGAGTGACCGCGAGCTGGAGAACGCGAGAGATGCTGATTACGTAGGAATCGGGCCGCTGTTCTCTTCGGGATCGAAGACCGACGCCGGGGATGCGATCGGGATCGAGGGATTCAGGCGCCTCGCGGCGCTATGCGGCCTGCCGGCAATCGCGATCGGCGGTATCAGGCCGGAGCGCGTGCCTCAGATCATGGAGGCGGGCGCGGCGGGAGTGGCGGCGATCAACGCGATCTTCAAGGGTTCCGACCCGGAAGGTGCGACACGCCTGCTGGCTGCCGCCATCGGAAAGTGAGGTCAGGCGCGTTCTGAGTTTCGCCGCGACGCCGGTTGCGGTGCTTGCTCTTCGGTCCGTTCGCTCGACGAGTCTCGCGATCGATCTCTTCGAGAATGGGCGGGCTCAGGAACAGATCGACCAGCTCCGGATCGAACTGCGTGCCGCGTCCCTCGGCGATCGCGGTCGTTCCCTCGGTGAAGCTCTTGGCGTGACTGTACCGGCGCCGGTGGATGATCGCGTCGAAGCTGTCGGCGATCGCAACCACTCGTGCCTCGAACGGGATGTTCGTTCCCTTGAGTCCGAGCGGATAGCCCTTCCCGTCCCACCGCTCGTGGTGCGCCGCGACTCCCTTTCCCAGCTCGGGATAGAATCCTACCAGCGGCTCGAGAACCTGCGCCCCCCGCTGCGGGTGCGTCATCACCGCGCGCTTGTCCCGGGGACTCAGCTTGCCGACGTCGTGGAAAATGTCCGTCAGCGCTTCGTGCAGCTTTCCAATATCGTGAAACAGCGCAACGCGCTCGATGCTGCGCAGCATCCTGTCGTCGAGCCCGGCCGCTTCGGCGAGGATGAGCGCGTAAGCCGCAACTCTCCGCACATGCGCACCGGTGACCGCGTCATTGGCCTCGATCGCGTCGAGCAGTGTCTCGAGGGTCGCCGCGCCGAGTCTCTCGAGCCGGGTACGCTCGCGGTGCTCGCGGTAGTAGACCAGTGCTCCCGCGCCTGCAACGGCGCCGATCGAAAACGGCAGGATTCCTCGCATGTCTGTCTACATTCGCAAGAAGCGGCGCACCCGCGCTGACTCGTCTGCATCTTCTCGTGGGTGAGGCGCGAGGGGTACTGCTGCGCGGCAACGCTCGCTCGGGCGGAGCCCCTAACTGCGCTCCCTCGCTCCGCTCGGTCGCGGGTCTCCTGGTCGCTCGCTGAATGCCGCTGCGCAGTACCCCTCACACCTCACCCTCGGGGATTTCAGCACGTCCAACGAACGACGAAATGCCTGACTTCTTGCGAATGATGAAAGGCGCGGCCCCCCGTCCACGCGGCGCCGCGGTGCGACGCGGGAGCCTGACACCGCGGGAGCAACGGGCGGTGAAGTTGTACGGCAGGCGTAATCACGCCCTGATCGATTGGAGGCGCGGACACAGAACTTTGTTGGGGAGGTGAGGGAATCCTCGCAGGCGCTTTCCAAAGCGAGCGACCAAGGAGACCGGCGACCGAGCGGAGCGAGGGAGCGTAGTTAGGGCTCCGCCAGAGCGAGCGTAGCGCCGAAGAGGGTTCCCTCACCTCCCCGTGCTCGATGATCTGTCCCCAGCGAAACCAATCGATCGTTCGTTAGGTTTTCGGAATGACCGTAGCGAAGATCAACGCCAAGGGGGCACGGCGGTGGGCGGGCGGGCACGCGTGGGTTTATCGCAGCGACGTGATCGATCGCCCGCTGGTCGCGGCCGGGGCGGTGCTCGTCCACGACACGCGCGGGAAGCCGCTTGGGTGGGCGCTCTGGAGCCCTGAGTCGGAGATATCGCTCCGACTGCTCGACGCGGATCCGGATGCGGTCATCGATCAGGCGTGGTGGGACGCGCGCATCGCGGCTTCGATCGCAAGACGCATCTCGCTCGAGGAGCATACCAATGCGCTGCGCCTGGTACACGGAGAAGCAGACGGTTGTCCATCGCTCGTATGCGACCGATACGATTCCTCGCTGGTCGTTCAGTTCATGAGCGCGGGCCTTGAAGCATTTCGCGAGGAGATCGTGACCTCGCTCACCGCCCTGGTCGAGCCGGCGGGCATTCTGGCGCGCAACGACGTTTCGCTCCGCTCGAAGGAAGGACTCGCGCGCGAGACCGTGCTGCTCCAGGGAGATGTACCGCGCGAAGTGGAGGTGCACGAATACGGAGTAAGGTTTCTCGCCGCGCCCTGGACCGGGCAGAAGACAGGCGCATTCCTTGATCAGCGCGAGAACAGGCATTTCGTCGGAACCGTGGCGCGCGGGCGCGCCCTCGACTGCTTCAGCTATCACGGCTCGTTCGCGCTCCACCTCGCGCGCAACGCAACTCACGTTACCGCCCTGGACTCGTCGGGTGCGGCGCTTGGGCGGGCAGCGGAGAACGCCGCGCGCAATTCACTCGAAAACATCTCGTTCGTCGAAGCCAACGCGTTCGACTACCTGCGGGAAAAGGAGCGTGAGGGAACGACCTTCGACACGATCGTCCTCGATCCGCCCGCGTTCGCCAAGACCAGGGCCGCACTGCCTGGGGCGCTCCGCGGCTACAAGGACATCAACCTGCGAGCGATGCGACTACTTGCTCCAGGAGGGCTGCTCTACACCGCGAGCTGCAGCTTTCATCTGAGCAAATCGTTGTTTCTGGAGATGCTCCAGGCGGCCGCCGCCGACAGCGGGAGGAGAGTCGCGATCAGGGCGCTCACCGGGCAGCCGATCGATCACCCCGAAGTGCTGACCATGCCCGAAACGGGGTACATCAAGGGGGCGCTTCTCGAGGTGATGGATTGAAAGACGGGCTGCGTCGAACGCTGGAGCAACTCTATTCGCGTTTTGAGTTGACCGTTGTTGCGTTGTCAGTTGTTGCGTGACCACTGGCGGCGGGGGCGCGGTCGCTGACCGTGAAGCACGACTTTTCCACTCGATCGAGCCGACTTTTCCACCCCGGCCGATTTGTGAATAAACTCGTCTCCTGTAACGTTGCCGGCAGCGGGCAGCATTCAGCGGGAGGCGGGTAGCGGGTGTTTTTGGTGGCAGAAGGGATTCGGGGTGGCGCCGAACGGTGGAACGTTATCGCTTTTGACACCCGGGACAAAAATAAGTCGACCTCCCCGCCTGGACGATTCGCTCGATCGTGCCGTCTTCCCGCCGACATTCCTTCCCTTCGCGGTCGTACACAGCGAAGCGGTCCGCCCCGCGCTTGTCGGTGTAGCGGCCCGGACGTCGCTTCCCTGGACTCAGCACCAGCCGGATTGCATCCACCAGCTTTTCGAGTTTTGCGCGGGAAACCGTGGCTGCCGGAGAACGTGGATCCAGCCTCGCCTCCCACAACGCTTCCGCGGCGTAGATGTTTCCAAGTCCGGCGATGACACTCTGATCCATTAACGCCGGCTTGATTGCGATCTTCTTCCGGCGGAGAACATCGATCAGATAGTCGGCGTCGAGCGCCCTGTCGCTCGCCTCGCGACCCAGCCTGGGCAGCGACGACTCGCCTTTCTTGTCGAGAGTGATCGAAGAAAGCGCCCGCGAATCGACGAGTGAGATGCGCGTGCCATCCGCGAGCTCGATTACCGCGCGCGCGAAGCGGTGGAGCGGATCATTCGTCGTGCCAACCTCCCAGTCGCCGTTCATCCTGAAATGCACGACGAGCGTGTCGCCGCTGTCGAGATGCAGAAGCTGGTGCTTGCCGCGACGCTCGATCTCGCCGATGCGCTTCCCCTTCACGGCACGCGCCTGCGCCGGCTTGAACCTCTTCCTGAGCGACGGGTGAATGGCCCTCACCGCCTCGATCTTTTTGCCGAGCGCGGCACGCCGGATCTGGCGCGCCGCACGTTCGACTTCGGGTAGCTCAGGCATGCGGGTTGGCCGGCATTTCGGATGGAACCGGTTCGGGAGACATGCAGCAGCTCCGTATTCGCCCTTTTGGCATTCCGTACGGTTGAGTTGTGGAAATCTACCCTTGCGATGTGGACAACTGCATCTACCTTATCGCCTGGTCCACCCACGCGTTTACCGGCCCCATCCTAGATGACGCTACACCCGCCTCGTTCATTAAAGCACGAATACGAGTTGTACGTCGAAAACGAGATCGAAAACTACAAGGAGTCCGTTTCCCGCCCCGCCATCCTCAAGATTGGCGACGAGGCGGCGGCGGTGCTCAGAGCACAGGAACAGTTCGCCATGGACGAGCTCGTTCTCTGGGCGGAAGTAGACCGAATCATCCGGAAGCGCCTCCGGATCCCCGCCTATGAGACGTGGCGACGCAAGCGAGTCAAGATCCTCGAGGAGTACCGCCGCCCGGAGCACTGGGGTATCCGTCCCGATGGCATGCTCGCCCGGGAAATCCACCCGCCGGCCGAATCCAAGGTCCTCGTCGCGGGCAACGAAATAGACGGGGCCGCGCTGTACCTGGCCGCGCACGGCTGCGATGTCACGGCCCTCGACAGCGAAGCAAACTCACTCGAGCGAGTAATGAACGCGGCGCACGCGGCGGGCCTCACCGACAAGATTCAGGGCCACCTCGCGGACCTCTCGAGCTGGGCACCCGACTCCCCCCTGAGCGCCGTTATCTGCACCTCGGCCGCGTTCGCCAATCTCAGCCCGGAGGAAAGAATCCGCGCGTTCGAGATCCTGCAGAATGCGACCGGCGATGGAGGGGTCCACCTGGTCGGAACGATCGTGCGCGGCCAGCGGGGAGTGTCGGTCGCGGAGCTACGCCGCCAGTACAAGGGGTGGACGATCTCAGTCGAAGAGGACTCCGGAACCTCGAGAAGCTTTCTGGCGAGAAAGATCGCCAGCTGAGTCTGTGTCCGAGCGACACAGGTGTCCCGCCTGGGCTGTGTCAAATCGCAACATCTTCCCTCCTGACCTTCCGCCCATCCTAGTGCAAGTCGTTACTTAACAATCAGTTACATGCAGCGTCATATATGGCATAAGCGGTGCCTTTACAGGTGTCGAGTGACGGTGCGCACAATCAACGACTGAGTGCTCTGATGAAGAAGAATCGTAAGGATAACGGCTCGAGTGAGCCGATTGGAATCGTGATATCACGCGGAGATCGGACCGAGCCCACTCCGGTTTTCTCCGCTTACATCTGGGGCCCGGTGCCCGACGCCAAGCCTGAACCGGCAACCCGCGCTGCCTGATTCCGTCCCTACTATTAGGTAGGTAGGCACAAGCGGGCACGACGAAGTAGGACTCATACCGAATGGCTCCGCGTTGATCGCGGAGCCATTTTGCATCCCATCCCGGTATGCCCCTTGCCCCTCTCGCGAGCGTGGACCGCCCCGCTTCCGCACCGCCCGTCTCTGCTACTCTTTCCCCTAATTGGGAAGGTGAGCGCCACGCGCTCCTGTCCCAGCGCATTTCCGACATCGGCCTGGAGATACGCGGCACCCTGCTCGAGAAGCTCGTCAACCAGTTGTACGAGGAGCTCGCGGCGAAGGGCATGGCGTTCCGGCCTCCGGTTTATCTGAGCGATCAGTGGGGATGTCCGGACGGGACACCAATTATCGGCGTCCCGTTCTATCTCGCCGACGCGCGGCTGTCCCGCATCGAAGAGGACTACTCGCAGGCGGTCGAATCCGAAGCCGAATCCATGCGCTACCTCCGCCACGAGGCCGGCCACGCTTACAACTACGCGTACCGGTTTTATGACCGGGCCGCATGGCGAAAGATGTTCGGCCCGTATTCACGCCCATATCGCGACCGGTATCGCGCCGACCCGTTCTCACGCGAGTTCGTGCGGCACATCCTCGGGTGGTACGCGCAAAAGCATCCTGACGAGGACTTCGCGGAAACTTTCGCGGTGTGGCTGACACCCGGTCTGGACTGGAAGCAGGAGTACGAAGGCTGGGGCGCGCTCAAGAAGCTCGAGTACGTCGAGAAGCTGATGACGGAGGTGGCGAGCAAGGTGCCGGTCGTCCCGGAGCCGAGTGACGACGATCTTCCCGTTTCGGCGATGCAGTACACGCTTGCCGAGCACTATCAGGACGAGAAGAGCATTCCCATCCGCGACCCGCGTATCTTCGACGGCGATCTGCGCACGATCTTCGTCGCCGAATCACAGGCGCCCGGTGGCGTGGCCGCGGCAGATTTCATCGCGCGGCATCGCCGTGAGATCGTCACCCGCATTGCGTACTGGACCGGAGAGAGTGCGTCGGTCGTGCGCCAGTTCGTCGAATTCCTCAGCGACCGCGTGGCATCGCTCAACCTGAAGCTGGGCGGCCTCGAGGCGTCGACGTTGATCGAGCTGACGGCGTTTGGAACGGCGGTGATCATGAACTATCGCCACACCGACGCGATGGACGGCACCGACGCGGGCGACGACAATTGAAACGCGTGAAACCGCGGGAAGACGCGTTCCGAATCTCATGATCCTCCACCGGGACCACATTTGAAAGTCACTATCCTCCACAGTCAGGACGCACTCGAGCCGCCGGTCGATCCGGTTCTCGACCAGCTCGAGGGAGCGCTCGACGCCGGAGGCCACACCACGCGGCGACTTGCAGTCGACGCCGAGATCCAGCCGCTGATCAACGAGCTCACCGCCGAGGGTCCGGATCTCGTCTTCAATCTCGCCGAGTCGTTTCGCGGCAAGAGCGCTCTGGAGTCGAATGTGGCGGCGCTGTTGAATCTCATCGACCTGCGGTACACGGGGTCGAGTCCCGCCGGGCTCATACTTGCCGGCGACAAGACGCTGACCAAGAAGGTGCTGGCATTTCACAGTATCCTGAGCGCCAAGTTTGCGACCATGTACCGTGGCCAGGTCGATTGGTCGGGAGACATCAAGTTTCCGCTGCTGGTGAAGCCGCCACAGGAGGACGCGTCCCTCGGCATCACCCAGAAATCGATCGTCAACAACGTGAAGGAGCTGCTCGACGTGATCAGCGGCACCCAGCAGGAGTATCAGTCGCCGGTGCTCGTCGAGGAGTTCATCGACGGGCGCGAGTTCTACGTTGGCGTCCTCGGCAACAGCAAGGTGGAAGCTCTGCCGATCATCGAGCTCGATTTCTCGAAGTTTCCCAAGGATCTTCCGAAGATCGCGAGCTGGGAAGCGAAGTGGGGCGACGACGGCGATGAGAAGGGCGAGCAGTTCGCGGGGACGCAATCGATCTTTCCGACTGATCTCCCTGAAGAGCTGGCGAAGCGCATCCAGCAGGTCGCCGTCGATTCATTCCAGGCGCTCAGGCTACGCGACTATGGCCGCATCGACCTGCGCGTGACGGCGAAGGAAGAGATCTACGTGATAGAGGCAAATCCGAACTGCTACCTCGAGCAGAAGAGCGAGTTCGCCACCGCCGCCCAG
>JBGTEZ010000085.1:0-3683 GCA_041747535.1 Gemmatimonadaceae bacterium | reverse complement strand
ACGCACATCATCACGCCGTCGGTGTTCAGAAGGCCCAGGTACTGGTTGTAATCGTGCTTTGCCGAAACCGTGTCGAGGATGAAATCGAAGTAGCCGCTCAGCTCCCTGAGCTGCGCTGCATCACTCGTGAGCGCGAACTTTTGCGCACCCAGCCGCAGAGCATCCTCTTTCTTTCCCGGTGAGGTGCTGAGCAGCGTCACTTCCGCTCCGAACGCGGCTCCGAACTTCACGCCCATGTGACCGAGTCCCCCGAGTCCCACCACGCCGAGCTTGTGGCCTTTGCCGACTTTCCAGTGGCGAAGCGGTGACCAGGTGGTGATACCGGCGCAAAGGAGAGGTGCTACTTCGGCGAGGGGCAGCTTGTCCGACACCCGCAGCACGAAGTCCTCGTGCACGACGTTCTGCTTCGAGTAGCCGCCGTAGGTGATATCGCCGGTGATCCGGTCACGTCCGCTGTAAGTCTGGACGTTGCCCTCTTTGCAGTACTGCTCGAGACCTTTGCGGCAGTTGCCGCACTCGCGGCAGGAATCCACCATGCATCCGACGCCGACGAGATCCCCGTTCCTGAACTTCGTGACCTCGTTGCCGACAGCGGTCACTCGGCCCACCATCTCGTGGCCGGGAACGACGGGAAAAGTCGTCACCTTCCACTCGTTGCGCGCCATGTGCAGGTCGGAGTGGCACACGCCGCAGTACAGGATCTCGAACTGCACATCGCGCGGCCTCAGCTCGCGGCGCTCGATCTGGAAGGGAGCGAGAGGCGTGTCCGGAGCCTGCGCGGCGTATGCCCGGGTCAGCGACTTTTTCGCCGACGCTGAAGCTCGCGCCTCTGGCGCGGTTGCCGTGTTCTTTGGGGTCATCGTAGTTCTCTCCGGTGGATTAACCGCAACGCGATGGTGAGCCCGAAGCGACGGCCGGGCCCCATCTATATCTATCGAGGCGAGTGCGCCATTGATACCTGCAGAAATAGCCTGGCGAACATTCCCTCCGGCCTCGCCTAAAATGGATCGATGCGGGTCGTTCCCAAATCCACTCCAGGCCGCGTGCTCATCGCGATTCTCGCAGTAGTACTCGTCATCGTCGTCGTTCTCATCGGCTCAACAGGCTGGCTCGACGCACCTGGTGCCGCGCCAAAGGGCCAGCGGCTGACCGGTGGAGCCGTGGTGGCGCGGAGTTCAGGCGGGTGACCAATAGCGATAGGCCTTGGCCAGCGTGCGAAAGTTTGAAGTGGAATCCGACAAGAGCAGCTCGGATGACTCGCCCTCCGCACCCGCCCAGGTAAAGGCCATGACATATCCATAGGGCATGGCGGCGACGAAGAGGATGTCGAAGCCCCTCGGGGAAAACACTCCCTCATCATCCACGCGCCACGTGCTCTCTCCGGATCCATCGTAGACGGCGGGAAAATCCTTGAACACCAACGAGGTGTCGCCGACGATCGCGAGGCTGGCCAGGGCGCTCGAATCAATGTTGGCGAATTGAACGGCGAGCACCCGTAGCTCAGTGTGCGCCGTCGCGATTTCCCAGCAGTGAATTACCTGCCGCTTTTTCGCGGCAGCAAGACGAGTCACCTGCGCCGGCGAGCAGTCCAGGGGCTCGCGCATGGTGGCGGGACGCGTATTGGCGATCAGAGCCGAGTCTCGCGCGAGATAGCAGGTCTTGTCCGGCGGCGCTTTCCGCCGCGTGATAGTGAATACGTCCCCTCGCTGATTGAGGAAATTGGACGCAATCTGCCTCCCGTTGTCGTTCGTGTGACGCGTCTGCTTTCGGTCGTACCGCACTGGCAGAGTGAGGCCCTCGGAACAAAGCGCACCAAGTATCGCCGATGGATCGGGGACGGAGTCGAGCGCGAGCAGTCGCGCGCCGCTGGAATCGACGTAGGCGAAGCTTCCCTCCGCTACCGCCGGTGCGAGCGCGGTCGCCTCCTCTCGAGGCGGAACGATCGCCGAGTCGCTTCGAACCGTTGAAGGGGGCCCTGGATCGCAACCGATCACCAGTATCGCAGTCGCGCCAATCAAGCGTTCACGGCATCTTCGCATTTGGTCGTATTCCACGCGTCGTTTCCGTAGTCTACACTTGGTCAGAACGCGTTTCCACCTGACATGCGCGCAACGGCGGCGATGAGCAGACAGTTACGGAGGATGACTGACGAAGATGGCGAAAAATAATTCGGCAACCGGCACGACCGGGATGGTCGTGCACTGGGCCGCCGGTTACGACCTGCTGATCTGGCTGGTGACGCTTGGGCGGGAGCGGAGCTTTCGCAAGAGGCTGCTCGAACCGGCCCATCTCAGGCCCGGCGAGTCAGTGCTGGATGTGGGCTGCGGAACCGGAAGTCTTGCGATTGCCGCGAAACGGCGTGTCGGAGTGACGGGCTCGGTCTACGGCATAGATGCGTCGGCCCCCATGATTGCCAGAGCGCGCAACAAGGCAAAGAGGGCGGGGGCCGAGATCGTTTTCGAGAATGGCGTCGCCGAGTCGCTGCCGTTTCCGGATGCGCGATTCGACGCCGTGCTCAACACCGTGATGCTCCATCACCTCCCCCGGAAAGTGCGCCAGCAGTGCGTCCGCGAGATGCGGCGGGTGCTGAAGCCGGGTGGCCGTCTGCTTGCCGTGGAATTCGGAGGAGCCGCGCCACACGGGAAGGGTCCGATCGCTCACCTTCACAGGCACGGCCAGATCAAGCCTCGTGAGCTCGCGGATCTGGTGAGCGACGCGGGATTGACAATCGTGGACAGCGGCTCGCTGGGAATCTGGGATCTGCAGTTCGTGCTCGGCGATGCCTAACCCTCGATCTTGTAGACCTCGCGCCGCCCGTAATCCACGAGATCGTGGTAGCCCTCCATCAGCTTCTCGTATTTTTGGGTGAGCTCGGGACTCTGCCCCTGGCCCTTCATCATCTCCTCGAACGCCTGCATGCTCGGCACCTCGAACTCGGAAACAATCGTCCAGTAACGCTCGGCGCAGAAGTCCGTCATCACTCTCATTTTTCCCATGCCGGACTCTTCGCTGAGCTTGGCCATGGCCAGCGACTTGTCGACCATCGCCCGGACCTTGCCCGGCTTGCAGTACATGACTTCCCGAATGAGCAGCATTGTATGGCCCCTCGATGTTGGCGGTTGAAAAGCGTGAGGTGTTATCGTGAACGCATGACGCTACTTCGACTTCTGCCGGCACTCGCACTCGCAACGGCCCTCGGTTGTGCGGCGCGAAGCGTTGCGAACACTGTGCCGCAGCCGCGCGTTATCCCCCACACGCACTGGGAGTCGCAACCGCGGCTCGGCTATGCGGCGGACGCGGTGCGGCGCAACAAGATCTCCGGTGATTCGCTCGTTTTCCGGGATATCAATGTCACCGTGCTCGGTGTGGGTGTGGATTCGAGCGGTCTCAAGCCGGCGGACTTTGTGCGCCTGCGGCTCGGACGGGGCGGCGTGAGCGAAGAGCGCGCGGCCCGCGAAGGATCCGCGTTCAACTGGCGCGGATTCCATGTGGCCGTCGTTGCGATCTACGGGCCGGGCGAGCTGGGTGCGGGACTCGTGGCACTCGAAGTGGCGACTGTCGCGTCACTCCCGCCGCACATCGCGAATTCCGACGTCGCGGGCGGCGCCGACATGCGGCTCCGGATTCCCCACCGCATCACGCACGTCACACTGCATCACACCGGGGACCGTGCGCCGCTACAC
>JBGTEZ010000084.1:0-36332 GCA_041747535.1 Gemmatimonadaceae bacterium | reverse complement strand
CGAGTGCGTCGCGCAGCGCGGCGCGTTGTACGGGCGCGTGCGCGAGTGAATCCACCGCATCGAGTCGCGATTCAATCGCCGCGCGGTCCACAAGTGGTGCTAGCACCCACTGTCGCAGCAAGCGCGCGCCCATCGGCGTGGCCGTCTGGTCGAGCACCGACAGCAGCGTGCCATCGGTGCCGCCGCGCAGTGACTCTACCAGTTCGAGGTTGCGCCGCGTCATTTCGTCGAGCGGCATCACTCCCGCCGCGCGTTCGATCTTGGGCCGAGTCAGGTGCGGCGTACCCGAGGGTTGCAGCTCGTCCAGGTAGCGGAGAAGCGCTCCGGCCGCGCCGAGCATCGCCGCGTCACGGTCTTCGATTCCGAATGCTTCGAGCGAGCCGACCCGGAATTTCTGCATCAGAAGGTCACGGCCCAGCGCGGGGTCGAACTCCCAGCCCTCGCGCTCGGTGAGGAGCGGGCCTTCCTCTCCCGGGGGCGACTTGAGGATCTGGTCCAGGCTCGATTCCCGGGCGACAATCACTTCGCGCGGAGTGAGCCTCGACAGAACGGAGTCGGCATCGGCCAGGGTCGCTTCGGTCAGGCGCAGCTCGCCGGTCGAGAGATCCGCTGCCGCAAAACCGATCGCGTCTCCCGAGCGGTTCAGCGCGCAGAGGTAATTGTTTCTCGTGCCATCGAGCAGGGCATCGGAAAATGCCGCTCCCGGGGTAATCGTCTCGGTGACTTCACGCTTGACGATTCCCTTCGCCAGACGGGGGTCTTCCGTCTGCTCGCAGATCGAGACGCGGAATCCCTGCTGAACCAGACGGCGCAGGTACTCACCCGCGGCTTTCACCGGAACTCCGGCCAGAGGCACCGCGCTCGCTCCGCCGTTGTTCCTCGAGGTCAGAGTGAGGCCGAGTGTCCTCGATGCAACCTCGGCATCCTCGTAGAACATCTCGTAGAAGTCTCCCATCCGGAAGAACAGAATCGCGTCCTGGTGACGCGATTTGATCTCCCGGTACTGCTGCATCAACGGTGTTGATGCGGCGCTTGCCACTTCTACGGTGCTCTCACTACGAAACCCGCCATTTTTTTGGATTTGATCTCACGGAGCGCGACCTCGGCTTCGCGCGCCGTGGCGTAGCGTCCGATTCGGACCCTGAACGGCGCCACATCTCCATCGACACGCGCCTGATAACCGCGCGTCCGGAGCGTTGTCGCCAGCTTTTCTGCACCCGCCCTCTGAGTATATGCCGCGACCTGCACGGACCACGCTCGCCCCGAAGCTGCCGGCGCCGATGGCGAGGGCGGCGGCGTGGTCGGTTTCACTTCGGTGGCAGGCATGATCGTCGGGTCCGGCTGTACCTGGCTCGGGCGGGTGTCTCTGCCGTCAGCCGGAGGTGAGATCCGCCGCGGGGCGCTTTCGACGGGGCTTGCCGTTGCGACTTTCTGAACCGACGAGTCGTTGATCACTGGACTTTTTACGACGGTTGCGGGTGTCGAGGAAGCTGCCGGGGAAGCGTTTTCACCCGGAGATGACGGCGTCGACGACGCTGTTCCGGTGGCCGCCGCGGAACGCTGGGACGCCGCAAACGCAGCGCACCTCTGGCTCTGATACTGGATCTGGTTCCTCAGCTCGATCTCGCCGTCCGCGGCCTGTGAGAGAGCAGTGGCATTGGCCGCACAGGCTCCGGCGATGTCGTTCTTCTCGAACAGCACGCGCGCGGTCCAGTAGCTGGCGCGGGCGATTGATTTGCTCCGCGGATAATCCCTCGGTATCCGCTGCAGGTGGATGAGCGCGTCGTCCCTGTCTCCGCGCGCCAGCTCGAGCTGCGCGAGTCGGAGTAGCGCATCCTCGGCCTGCGGAGCCAGCGGATAGTCCACCACGATGTGCCGGTAGTCGCTTTCCGCCTGCGCCGCACTCGTCGCAAGCGTCGCCCGCCAGTAAAGCGCCTGCGGATAAATCGGTGAAGTCGGGGCGGTCGCCCTGATCACGGAATCGATGACGGCCCTTCCGGCGGCGCTGTTTCCATCGCTGGCCATATCCTGCGCTCGCGCGAATGCCGCATCCGCCGAACGCGCGACGGACTGTGCATCCGCCGCCGAAGCAGCGCAGAACATCAAGGCGCCTGAAAGGTATGCCAGTCTCAACATCTTCCCCCGTTCCGTTTGAGCATCACGCCACCGCGACTGCTTCCTCGGCTGCGCACATGCTGAGTACTACACTAGCCAATATTTGTTCTTCCGAGGAGACCTTGCTTTCCTTCAGCGCGACGTCCGCTTCGAGCAGCACCTCGAGCGCATAATCGGCGGCATCACTGCTCCAGCGGTCCGCGGCTCTTGCCCAGACCTGGGCGGCTGATCCCCATGATCTGCCAGTGAACGCCCCGGTCTCCTTGAGGAGATCGAAGTACTGTTGAGTCAACTGGCCGCGTGATGCCCCGTCATCGAGCTTCGCTCGACCCCACGCGATCGCGATCATCTGTGTCGACAATGCCATGACGACCGAGACGGCTGTGCTTTTCGGTTGTGAGAGAATGTGCGGGACGAGCTCTAGCGCACGCGAAACGTTTCGATCGGCAACCGCGTCCAGCAGATCGGCCTGAGTCTCTCCGCGACGCACTCCAACTATTGCCGCGACGGATTCTTCGGTTATCTCGCCGCCCTGAGTGAAGCTCGCCAGCTTGTCCAGCTCTGAGGCGAGCTGGTGGAGGTTGCTGCCGACCGCCGCCTGCAGGAGCTCGACGGCAGATTCAGTGATGCTGACCCCGAGATTGCTCGTGGCATGGTGAGAGATCCACTTGGGCAGCCTGTCCCCCGTCAGCTGATCGAAGTGCAGTGATCTTGCGGCGCTGGACAGGCCCGTATCCGCTTTCGCGCCGCCTGCGGCCGTGACCAGAAGGAGGATGTCAGGCGCCTGATTGGCCAGATACTCATCCAGTGCTTTTCGCGCGTCCTTTTTGAGACCTCCCGCATCGCGGATCACGATTATCCGCCGCTCCGCCATCATCGGGGGTGTGCTGAGCAGACTTCCCAGCGTTTCCGCATCCAGATCTGCCCCCCTCCGAATGTCGAGATTGAAGTCGCGCGACTGTGGATCGAGCGCCGCTTCGACGAGCTGGCTTACCGCGTCGTCCTTCTGGTAGTCGTCCTCGCCCGTGATGTAATAAGCGCCGTCAAAAGAGCGGCGCTTGAGAGCTTCACGAAGGGCTTTGAGCGAGGAGACGGACATTGTCGAAATATAGGTCAGCCCTCGGGATCGCTGACTCGGGATCCGCCCTACCGATTGAGCCTGGCCAGCTCGAATCTCGAGTGCGCGAACCGGACCGGCGCTTCTTCAGCGAAGAGCGCCACCGGCCAGATTACCAGCCCGGCTGACGCCGAGGCGACGATGGCGTGAGTAGAGGTCGTAATCGGGGCGAGGTCGGGCTCGGTGGCGACGGCGACTACGGGCGGCATCATGACGTCGCGGGTCATCTCGGTCTGATAGAGCGTGCTGCCGATATAGGCGAGCATCGCGGCGCTGGCGAGAGTGGCGAACGTGGCCGCAATGGCGCCCCGCTTGAGGTTGCGGGTGGTCGTTTCGAGGAGCAGGTCGTTCTCGTGTGCTTCCCGAATACGCGCCTCGAGGCGCTCGGCAAAGCCGGTCGAGAGCTCGATCGCTGGAAGATTTCTGAAGAGAAGCAGGGCCCGGCGGATTTTTGCATCCTGCCCGGCGCAAGGCTCACATTCGGCCATGTGGCCCTGCATACGCACCAGCTCGATACCCGCGAGGGTATCGTCTACAAACGCCAGGTGCTTTTCAGAGAACTCGCGACAATCCATGGAGATCGGTTGAGGGTCCGGGAACAGGTACCCCAGGGGCAAAGCCCTGTTCCCGGATTGCCGGCCTAATCTACATATGGGGCGATGATTTCCGCGAATGAGTTTCTCGCCCGGTTCAGGCGCGATTTGACCGTACCCAGATTGCACTCCGTGATCTCGGCGATCTCCTCGTAGGACTTGCCTTCCAGCTCGCGCAGCACGAACACGTGCCGGTGGTGCTCCGGCAGCTTTGCCACGCTCTCCTCGACGATTTCCCTCAGGTGCCGCTTCCGGTACATGTCGTCCGGACGCGAGGTGGGGTCCTCGAACTGGAGCGGACGGTCTTCGTCCTGGAAGTTCTTCTGCACGGTCTGGAAGAGAACGAGCGGGTTCCGCGATCGGTTCCGTAGCTCGTTTTTGGCCAGGTTCGACGCGATCGTGTACACCCAGGTCGAGAACTTCTTCGAGCGGTCGAAGCGATGCAGGTGCCGGTAGACCCTGATGAATACTTCCTGCACCAGGTCCTCGGCCTTTTCGCGATCGCCGATCGTCCGGTACACGAAGTTCAGGAGCCGTGTCTGATAACGCGTTACCAGCTCGGAAAAGGCACGCTCTTCGCCACCAAGGAACGCAGTCACGACGGCGGAATCATCCATCGCCTGCAGCCTTTCCCTGACAGTCGGCGCAACGGCTGGTATCATTTGCTTACGGACGGTGTCGGCCATTCTGATCTCCTTTAGATAGGAGACGTCCACGACGATGTATCGTGCACAGCTCCAGGTGGAACTTTCTCCGCTACCTTATAATGCACATGGTATGCCGAATGAGTTCCAATGCTAAGTGATTGGGGCCTAAGAACTTAGAGCAATCGGACCTACTCCAGAGCTTGTCCGGTTTCTGCCCTTATGTCCTCTTTTCATGACAGATTCGAGCGTCTTTACTTGATTAGACGCCAATTTGGCCCTAATGGTTAACGGCCAGTTTTGAAACTGGTTAACGGCCGGCGCGAAACCCGGCGGTAATGAACAAGCGGTAGGGCCGGACTCAGGGACTTCAAGCCACAGTCATCGGACCAGGCGATATAACGCGTGTCCGGGTTTCTTGGATCGTTTCGCGGCAGGGGGCAATTGATCGCTGCTGCTGGCAGCAGCCAAGCGCTACTGACCAAGCGATTGTGGTGACGCCGGCCATTAGGAGGCAGATTCCCGTTGATCTGATAGGAAAACTACAGTCTATGAGAAGAAACAGCCCTTTACGCCTCCTGCCGTAGGTCCCAACTTGGGCGTCCCTCCTTTCTTTACCCCGCGCCCATGAATCTGCGTACAAAACTCGCCCTCTTGGGCGTCGCAACTATTTCCTTTTCGTCGGGGTGCCGCGATGCGGCGGGCCCCGTTGCGCGTGGCCTACCCGTGCCCACACAAATTTCTAAGACGGTAGGTCCGCCTGCGCCACGAACCTACGTTCTCGCCCCGTCCCCCAACAGCGCCGTCAATTTGAGCCAATATCAACGCGATACGTGGACCACACTGATTGCGTCGGGTAGTGTCTATATGTACGCAGAACCGAAGCTGCCGAACGCAAGTTCCCAGTACGTATATCCGGGTGGCCCAGTTGGGGTCACTGGATGGGCCGACCCCCGCACAGATGGGGGGTGCATCCTTCACGTCAAGATTTCCGACGGTTTACCTGGCTTCGGACCGTGCGCGTCGGCCGGCATCACGGACACCCTTCTGTTTGCTCGACTAGCAACGCCCCGCGCTATCCGTGGCCCACTACCGAACAGCGGCCTCTACGAGTGCAGCAACTATCACGATAACTGCCATTCGGTACTGTTATCGGATTTCTCGACAATTGTCGAGCAACCGATACCCGTGACGCTCAACAAGCTGAAGACAAGCAAACGCACGGCCATGTTCCCGGCTAACGGTGGAGTCACATTCACGGCCTCAAGGACACCGGATTCCATCTGGGTCCGGAACGGGAAATTCGCACATCCGATTACAGTCACTCTCTGGCAATGGATTGGGGCGGACAGTACCCGACTGACTTCAAACGCATACTGTCTCTTCGCAACCGCGAACCCTCTTTGCACCTTCTACCCGCAAGAAGCCGGACGGATGGTAGTGAAGGCATATACGGGTGGTTGGGAACAGACCAGCTCCGTAACCGTCCAGTGTCTAGCGATGCCAGCAGACAGCGCCCTAAACGACTCAACCAATGATTTTCAGGTTCGGGAAGGGCTCCGCGAGGCCCTTGCGGCATCTAACCCGGATTCCGCACCTGAGAGCGGTTGGAATGCAAGCAGTCCTAAAGGCTGGCGGCAAGAGGTCGGAGGCGTGATCTGGAAGCTTCCCAACGCAGGAGGGTATCAGTTTGTCCAATACATAGACCCAAACGCAACGGCTTGCCGTAATTCGCTGCCTGTCTCGAGGTATGAGGCGGTAGCGACTCCGGTACCGGGCGCAGAGCCGTACGGGTCCTTTCACACCCACCCGAATCTGCCCCTCGTCGAAGCTGTCTATGGTTGTGCCGGTAAAACCATGCTGAACGGTGTCGAGGTACCGTTTGCGCAGTACCCAGGCGACACCTCGTCTACTGGGGCACTACTGCCACCGGGCGCGGTTGCTGTCGAGGACTCGGCGCGCGCAGGAAGCAACGGCGATTGGAATTATGCACACAACTTTGGCTTACCCATGTTCATCATGAAAAAACTGGACACGTTTTCAAGCTACTACCACCGCTAGTCCCAGGTGGTGCTCGCGTGCACCACACCTGGCGGGCGTTTGGTGATCCGGTCAAACCTCGATGCACGTGGCCAAAAAAGCTTTCCATCTAAAACTACAGACGAGGACGTGATATTTATGCGCAAATTGTTCATTCCCCTATTAGTCTCTGTCGTTTTTCTTGTGCCTGCTGGCGCACGCGCTCAAAACACGTGCAAAGGGGCCGATTCGACGAGCGCTCGTGTGATTGCCTTAATTAACAAGCTGATGGCTGGAGATCAGGCCGCGGCACGCGCGAAGTTCGCGCTTCCTCTAGTGACGTCATCACAGATAGCGCTCTCGGCAAATCCGACTCTGTGCGCACAAGCCGGGACAGCAGCCAATGCTCTTACCGCCACTTGGACGGGTACCACTCCGCCAACGAGTAGTGCGCCACTCTACGTTTTCCAGATAGGCAGCACGTTTGCAGTGGTGGATCCAGCGGCTATTGGGGAAGATCCTTACGACGTAATTTGGTTCTTCGGCGTATCGTGGAACTATTCGGGCCTCCTCTTCATGGCTTGAGCGGCAATCGACATCGAGAGATGAAGGCCGTTGGGCGTCCTCTCTAGAGATACCGTGCCGGCGAATCACCTCGGCCCAACCCTAAATCCGGCGGTAAAGAGCAGACCGAGGGCGGTTTTCGCATCCTGGATTTCGCCGGCCTCGATCATCGCGAGAGCCCGGGAAAGCGGCATCGGGTGGAGATCGAGGAATTCATCGGCCTCATGGCTCGCCTCTCCGGTCTCGAGTCCGCTCGCCATGAAGACGTGGATCTTCTCGTCGGTAAAGCCGGGAGTCGTGTACATGGTAAAGAGCCGCTCGATTTTCGCGGCCGAGCAGCCGGTTTCCTCCTTCAGCTCTCTGAGGGCGCACTTGTCTGGGTCTTCACCCGGATCTAGACGTCCCGCGGGTATCTCGTAGAGATATCCTTCCGCTGCATACCGGTACTGGCGGATGAGGAGAACCTGGGGATCGTCGCCGGCTGGATCACTGAGAAAGGGAACGATCGCGCTCGCCCCGGGATGCCTGATCATCTCCAGCTCTCCGACGGATCCGTCGGGGAACCGCACTTCGTCCACATCCAGGGAGATGACCTTCCCCGTGTATGCCCGACGAGACTTGAGCTTACCTGCCATCAGGCTTCATGGACACTGACGGTGCCGGCACCAAGCTCGCCGACCAGTCCCCGAATTATCGCCGCGTCACCGACCACGACCGTCTGCAGATTTTCCGGGTGAATGTGCGCCTGCGCCGCGGCGAGCACCGCCTTCACCGTCACTTCCCGAATGTTCCGCCGGTATGAGTCGT
This sequence comes from Gemmatimonadaceae bacterium, assembly GCA_041747535.1. Taxonomy (GTDB): domain Bacteria; phylum Gemmatimonadota; class Gemmatimonadetes; order Gemmatimonadales; family Gemmatimonadaceae; genus UBA4720. Next base: position 28,473 of record JBGTEZ010000084.1, on the reverse strand, counting down.
AGTAATCACGAGGAAGGTCGTGGATCGCGAGATTGCCGAGCGCGGTCGCAACCGCGGACGTCGTTTCGTATCGAATGGGGAACACGCCCTCGAGGTAGTTCGTGGCCAGTGACAGCTCTTCGTCGGAGATCTCCTCGGTGCGGATGCGGTCGATCTCCAGGAATATCTCGCGCAGCGCGAGCGCCGTTACGTCGCTCTCCACCGCTGTGGCGACGGCGAACGGTCCCGGCCCACGCCGCCAGTCGTAGTACGACGACGCGCCATAGGTATATCCGTGAACCTCGCGAAGATTGAGGTTGATCCGGGAGCCGAACAGCCCGCCGAGCACGGCGTTCATGACCATTGTCGGAAAGAAGTCCGGGTGCTGGCGCGGAAGGCCGACGTGACCGACGCGAAGCTCTGACTGAGGAGCTCCTTCTTTACTGACTATGTGCACATTTCGCTGATTGCTTCTTGGCAGAGCGACTAGAGACTGCGACGGCGACGAGCCACCGGGAAATTTTCCTGGCGCCGACTCGACCAGCTGGCGGGCTCGTTCGAGATCGATGTCTCCAGTCAGTATCACTGTCGTCCCACCTGCCACGAAATGTGACCGGTAGAACTGTTCGACGTCGCTTCGACTCAGACGCGATACGCTTTCCGCATTGCCCCCGTCCGGTTTTGAATAGCGCGATTGGCCGGCGTAGAGAAAGGACTCGAAGCGCTCGTCGGCCAGCGCGCGTGGCTCGGTCTCGATCTGGAGTATCTCGGCGAGACGCTCTGCCTTGAGTCGCTCGACCTCCCGCTCGGGAAAAACGGGGCTTGTGATGACTTCGCTGAGGAGCGCGAGTGCCGCGGGTAGGCGCTCCGAAAGAACGGTGATCTTTATGAACGTGCTATCCCAGTCGGCTCCGGATTCGAGCGACGTTCCGAGCAGCTCGAATTTCTCCGCCAGCTCCGCTCCGTCATAGGTCTCGGTCCCTTCAAGAAGCGCCTTCGCGGTCAGCACGGCGACGCCTTCCTTCCCGATCGGATCGTTGGCGGCGCCGGTGTTCACGACCACGAGGACCGTGACGACCGGCAGCTTTGCGATCGGCGCTACCAGTAGGCGAACGCCATGTGCCAGCGCTTCGCTATGGAATTTTGGGAACTGGTAGCTGCGTGCCGGCCCTGATTTCGGTCGGAGTGTGGCGACCATCAGCTCGCACCGGCGGCGGCCACCAAAACTTCTTCTATCTCAACCCGGTCCTTCGGCACATAGAGAAGAGACGCCCGGTTTTCCTCTACCATCCGCTCGGCGACGAAGTCGTTGACGCGGGAAGCAGTTACCGCCCGATAGCGGTCGGTCTGCTCGTTGATCAGCTCGGGCTCGCGGAAATAGGTCGCGAACATCGAGAGGCCATCGGCCCGCTCGCCCGCTGACTGGAGCGAGGCGACGAGATCGGTTTCGATCAGAGCCATGGCGCGGCTCACTTCTTCGGCGGTAACGCCATCGCTCTGAAGAAGATCGATCTCTCGCTCTACTTCCTCCTCGATCTGGCTCGCGCTCGTCTCCGGCCTGGCGGTGACATCGACCACAAAGAGATCGGTGCCTTTGGCCAAACCGAAATTGAAAGCCGAGGCTTCGGCCGCGACCTGCCGTTCGCGCACCAGTGAACGGTGCAGGCGGCTTCCTTTTCTCATCCCAAGCAGCGCCGCGCACACGCTCGAGGCGTAATACTCCTCGCTCCCGAAAACCGGAGCGCGAAACGCCAGGAACAGTCTGGCGAGGCTGACGTCATCGGGCACGACCGTGCGCAGGCGCTTCCCGAATACAGGCGGAAGTATCATCGCGGGGAGAGGCGGTTTTCCCTTTCCCCTCGGAATCGGCCCGAAGTATTCCTGAACGAGACTTCGCGCCTGGGCCGGATCAAAGTCGCCGGCGATGGACAGCACGGCGTTGTCCGGGGTGTAGTACGTCGCGAAGAACTGCGCCACATCATCGAGCGATGCGGCGGACAGATCCTCCATCGATCCGATAAGCGAATGGTGGAACGGGTGCGCGGGAGGAAACACGAGCTCCTGGAGCTTCTCGAGCATCGTTCCGTACGGCTGGTTGTCGACCGACCAGCGGCGCTCGTTCTTCACGACGTCGCGCTGCGTATCGAGCTTCTCCTGGGTCATCGCCGGAAGCAGATCACCCATTCTGTCCGCCTCGAGCCACAGCGCCAGCGCGAGCTCGTTCGACGGGACCGTCTCGAAGTAGTTGGTTCTCTCCAGCCAGGTGGATCCGTTGAGCGTGCCACCGGCGCGCTGGATCAGCTCGAAGTGCTCGTTCGATCCGACGTGCGCGGATCCCTGAAACAGCATGTGCTCGAACAGGTGAGCGAATCCGGTGCGGCCTTCGCGTTCGTTGGCGGACCCGACGTGGTACCAGAGATTCACCGCCACTATTGGAGCGGTGTGATCCTCCGAGAGCGTGACGAACAGCCCGTTGGCCAGGTGAAAGGTTTCTATCGGAATCCGCATTGCCGTAAATTGCCCGCCATGCAAAGCCACTGGAACCCCCTTTGCGCACGCGCGTGACCCTTGCGCTGCTGATCCTCCTCGGCCTTCTGTCGGGCTTGATGCTGCTCATCTGGTGGGGGCAGGAGCGAATTCTCTTCCAACCGCCCTCGTTCGCCGACTTGCGGGATGAGCCGGGTCGCGTCGAATACCAGGCCTCGGATGGACAAAAGCTCGCCGGATATCTCGTCGGCGATCCGAGGACCACGCCCGGAGTTCTCATCTGTTTCCATGGCAACGCGGATCTATCCTACTGGCAGCTGGATTGGGGACGTGAAGTCTTCGAGCGCACTGGTCACGCTGTTTTTCTGGCCGAGTATCGCGGGTACATGTCGCTGGGAGGAACGCCCAGCTACGCGACGACGAAGCTGGATGCTCAGGCGGCATACGATTATTTGCGGAAAAATCTCGGAGCGGACACCAGCCGGTTCGCCTACTACGGCCATTCACTCGGAACCGGGGTGGCGGTGGAGCTCGCCGACAGGCATCCGCCGCGGTCGCTGCTGCTTCAGTCCCCTTTCACATCCGCCCAGGCGATGGCGCGAGTCATCGTGTCGCCGCCACTGGTGCTGGCATGGAGGTCAGTCTCGCGGATTCATTTCGACACCAGGGAGATCGTGGCGAGGCTGGATGTTCCGGTTTGGGTCGCGCACGGAACGCGCGATCGGGTGGTGCCGGTGAGGATGGGACGGGAGGTGCACGCCGCGGCGAGACAGAAGGGCGAGCTGTTGATCGTCGAGGGAGCGGGGCACAACGACATCGCCGAAGTGGCGGGAGAAGCCTACTGGAGGTGGATCGCCGCTGGGCTCAAGTAGTGGGTCGCGTCTGCACGAGACTCAGCGAAAAGATTAACTGCAACAGCGGAGAAGAACGGGCGGGAGGTAGGAGGAGCACAGGTAGGAGGTTGGAGGTCACTGCGCCCCGACGTTCCCTGCTTCGCAACCGCCCACTGAATTGGCGCGCAGGTCCCTTGCCCGGCCGGGATAAGTCGTGAGGTCGTTACCTGCAACCTCCTCTACCTGTGCATCTCCTATCTCCCGCCCGTTCCCCTCCGCAGCTGCAGTTAGCACTTGATGGATGCTCGTCCTACTGAACAACCTTCCCCGTCATATCCCGAATGGATATCGGCCCGATGTTCACAGCCTTGAGCGTGGGCTCGATGGACTTCCTGTCGCCGACGATGACGACCGCCAGTGACCCGGGATTGACGTACTGCCTCGCCACGCGCTCGACATCGGCGGACGTGATCGCCTCGATGTTCTGCACGTAGTTGTTGTAGTAGTCGAGCGGCAAACCGTACATGGCGACCGGCACCAGGGCTCCCGCGATCTGCTGAGTCGTCTCGAAGTCCGCCGGCAGTGCCAGCTGCAGGTACCGCTTCGCCTTTGAGAGCTCCTCGGCCGGAACCGATTGGCGGATGGCATTCAGCTCTTTCATGAACTCTATCAGCGCTGAATCGGTCTTCGCGGCGACGATCTCGGCGGACGCGATGAAAGGGCCCGCCGAGCGGCGCATGTCGAACTGCGATCTTGCGCCGTAGGTGTAGCCCTTCGTTTCACGAAGATTGTTGTTGAGCCGGCTGGTGAACGATCCACCCAGAATCGTGTTCATCACCGTCAGCGCGAAATAATCCTTGGTGGACCGGGGAACGCCCACCGTCGCGATACGGAATGAGGACTGGGCAGCGCCAGGCTTGTCGATCAGGTAAATCGTCGTCGTTCCCGCCTTGGGCGGGTCGGTGTACGTGACAGGTGTCACATCTCCCTTCTGCCAGCCGCCGAAGAACTGATTGACCTTTTGCTCGATCTGGGCTGGTGTCACGTCGCCGACGACTATCAGAGTCGAGTTGTTCGGGCGGAAGTTCGCTCCGTAGTACGATTGGAGATCGGCAACAGCAAGACCGCTGACCGATTCTTCGGTGCCGAGCAGGCGTGCGCCGTAGGGGTGCGAGGCTCCGTACACGATCGCCGGGTAGGCGATGTTGGCAATCGCCGGCCCCTGGTCCTTCAGCTGCAGAAGCTCCGTCAGCCGCGTCTTCCTGATTCTGTCGAACTCGTTGGCCGGAAACGACGGCCGAAGAGCGATATCAGCGAAGAGCGCGAGAGCGCTGTCGAGCTGCGCCGTTGGCGTGTGCAATGACAGTGTGCTCGATTCCCAGGTGCTGCCCGTATTGAGGCGAACACCGAGGAACGCCATTTGATCGGCGATCTCGAGACTCTGTCTGGTCGTGGTCCCCTCGCGCAGCATCGCGGCGGTGAGGTTTGCCACGCCCATTTTCCCGCCAGGGTCAGCCGTTCCTCCACTCCCTACAAGGAGGATGAAATCGGCAACCGGAAGCTCGTGGTGCTCAACGATCATCAACTTGAGACCGTTGGGAAGCTCTCTCGTGACTGTCGGCGGCAGAGAGATCTTCGGTGGCAACCCAAGCACGGGTGGCCGGGTGCGGTCAAAGGTCTGCGCGCCAAGTGCGGAATGGGCAGCCAGCAGGATGATCGCGCTGCTTGTGATTCTGTTGAGCGCTCTCATTTGGCGCCCCCGACTGCACTAAGCATCAGCTCTCTTTTCCCCTCGGGAACGACGGTCAACACGATTTTTGGCTTTCCGAGATAAGTTGTCGCGACTCTCTGAACATCGGCGACCGTTACTTTGTCGTATCGCGCGGCATCCTGCTGGACATAGTCCGGAGTTCCGGCGAAATAGTTGTACGAATTCAGCGCATCGGCTTTGCCGAGGACGCTGGCGATGCGATCGAGGAACTGCGCGCGAAATGAGTTTTGAGCTCTCACCAGCTCCCGCTGGGTAATGCCGTTGTTGATGATTCCCGCGATCTCGGCCTGCACGAGTTTGTCGATATCAGCCGTCGCCTGCCCCGGTTTCGGCAGGACATCGACCTGGAATTTTCCAGTCAGGCGGCTGCTTTCCTGGAATGCACGTACGCTCTGCACAACCTGCAGGTCGTATACGAGCTTCTTGTAGAGACGCGAGTTCTTGTCGTTGGCAAGGACCTGGGCCAGTACATCGAGCGCCGCATCGTCGGGGGCGAAAAGCTTTACCGTAGGCCACGTATAGAACAGGCGGGGTAACTGAACCTTGTCCTCGAGGACGAGAAACTTGTCGCTCGGGATGACTACGGGAGGAACGCTGGTTCGCCTGTTGACCGCCGGACCAGAGGGAATCGACCCGAAATACTTCGCCACGAGCTGTTTCGCGTGCGCTGGGTCGAAATCGCCCGCAATGGAAAGCGTGGCATTGTTGGGCGCGTAGTAAGTGCGGAAGAAATTCCTGGTATCGTCGAGAGTAGCCGCACTGAGATCGGCCATCGATCCGATCACCGGCCACGAGTACGGGTGCGATGCCGGGTAGAGGGCGGCGAGAATGGTCTCGTCCGCGCGGCCGTAAGGAACGTTGTCGTAGCTCTGTCGACGCTCGTTTTTCACGACTTCCCGCTGAAGGTCGACCTTCGGCAGGTCCATCGTCGGCAGAAGCCAGCCCATGCGATCAGCGTCGAGCCAGAGAGCGAGCTCGAGCGCGTTGGAGGGCAGCACCTCGTAATAGTTGGTCCGATCCTCGGTCGTCGAGCCATTGTTGTCGGCGCCAGCCGCCTCCAACCACTGGTCGAACATCCCCACCGGCACATTCTGCGAGCCCATGAACATGATGTGCTCGAACAGGTGCGCGAAGCCGGTACGGCCCGGCTGCTCATCTCCCGATCCGACGAGGTACCAGGTGTTCACGGCGACGATCGGCGTCGAGTGGTCTTCGTGCAGAATCACCTGGAGCCCGTTCGGAAGAGTGTACTTCTCGAAGCTGATCCGCGGAGTCGTCTGAGTGCTCGTTTGTGCCGGACCCGGAGTCATGACGGGAGGCACACTGGCACAGGCCGTAATTAAGTAGACTATTGCTACTAAAAGTTTCCTGTTCACATCTTCCTCTCTAAAAAGAAGGCCAGCGGGGCCTTTACCGACTCGCTAAAGATATACTTCCAGCGCTGCTCCCGATTCGGCTCGATCGGACTCGTCCGCGTCGGCGACGTATATGGTGTAAACCCGAACCGCCTCGCCAGGATCCGCAGCCGCAGCATGTGAAATGGGTCGCTCACCAGGAGCGCGGTGTGAAGCCCCCGCACCTCGAGCATGCCGGCCACGGCTTTCATCGACTCGCTGGTGGTTCGGCCCTCGTTCTCCACGAGGATCAGCGTATCCGGAACTCCGCGCCTCTTTGCGTACGTTCGTCCCACCGCCGCCTCGCTGGTGGTGTCTCCGATCCCCGTTCCTCCGGTCAGAATCAGCAGTGACGCGAGGTCCCTCTTCCAGAGACCCACCGCGTGATCGAGCCGCGCTCGAAGGACCGGTGACGGCCTGCCCGCGTACTGGGCGGCTCCCAGGACGACTATCGCCTGTGCCGGCCTCGCCTCGTCACGGGCGCTCCAGATCAGGACCGCCGAGGCGGAGATGATCCAGAGCACGAAACCGGTGAGCAATCCGAGAATCACGAGCCGACGAATGAAACGCACAACTGTTCCCATGACTGGAAGCTATCCTAGAAAACATGTCGCGTGCGAGGCTCGGGGCACTCCACGGAGTAGCCTTTGGCGATAAGTGCGGTCCTGAACTCGTCCTGGACGGGCCGCTCACCATGCACGAGCCATATCGGTCCCAGGCGCGGCGATTTCTCCTTCACGCGGCCGAGCCAGGTGGTCATTTCGGTCCGGTCCGCGTGCGCACTGTAGCCGTTGATTATCTCGACGCGCGCCCGGAGCGGCACGTCCTCACCGAAGATCCGCAGCTCCGGGCGACGCTCGACCACTCGCCGGCCAAGTGTATGCTCCGCCATGAACCCGACGACGAGAATGGTGTTCCGGGGATCGCTCGCCCCCTGCGCCAGATGGTGGAGGATGCGGCCGTTCTCCATCATCCCCGCCGCGGCGATGATCACCATCGGCCCGCGCGCTCTGCCGAGGGCCTTCGACTCCTCCACATCGCGGGTGTAGCTCAAGAGGTCGAAGCGGAACAGCTCCTGCGCCTTCGCCATCATGTTTTCCGACTTGTCGAAGATCTCGGGGTGCATCTCGAAGACGGTCGTGGTGTCGATCGCGAGCGGGCTGTCGACGTAAATCGGGATGGAAGGGATCGCGCCCTCCTTCACCAGGCCGTGAAGCGAGTAGATCATCTCCTGCGTCCGGCCCACCGCGAAAGCGGGGATAAGAACTCTGCCTCCGCGAGCCGCGGTCTCGCGGATGACCTGGGCCAGCTTTGCCCGCGCTCCTTCGACGGACTCGTGATCGCGGTTGCCGTAGGTGGATTCCATGATCAGTGCGTCGGCGCCTTCCGGTGGAACCGGATCACGGATGATGGCCAGCCCGCTGCGTCCGATGTCCCCGGAGAAGACAAGTCTTTTCGTTTTCCCGTTCTCGGTACAGTCGAGGATGACCGATGCGGAGCCGAGGATGTGGCCGGCGTCGACATAGCACCCGCGAATTCCCGGCACGACGTCGAAGGGCTTGTTGTAGGGCACTCCTACCATGAGGTCCATCGTCCGCACCGCGTGACGGCGTCCATAGAGCGGCTCGATGAATTCCTTTTTCCTCTTCGCGAGAAACTCCGCGTCCTTTTCCTGGATGTGGGCCGAGTCGGCGAGCATGATGGCCGACAAATCCCTCGTTGCGGAGGTCGCCCAGATGGTTTTCGAGTACCCCTCTGCCACCAGATACGGAAGCCGGCCCGAGTGATCTATGTGTGCGTGCGAGAGGACCACCGCGTCCAGGTCGGCGATGGGGAGCGGAAGCGTCCGGTTCTTGTCGGCTGATTCCTGGCGCTTCCCCTGAAACATTCCACAGTCGAGAGCGACCGTGTGGCCGTTGACGTGCAGCAGGTGGCACGACCCGGTTACTTCGCGGGCGGCGCCGACGAAGGTTATCTCCAAACGGCTAGCCTTCCGCTACTGCATCGCGCTGGAACAGGATGATCAGCCGCTGTTCGTCCTGGGACATGAGCGCGGGCTCCCACCCTCCCCTGCTTCGCTCATTGAGAAGATCGGTGAGAGTATCCTCGTCTTCGCGCGTATGGCGCGTGAGCTTCACCACCACAGCCTGGTATTCTTTCATCGGGAGTTAGAGATTAGAGCCCGTGACCGACAATCGCATGAATCAGGGATTCCCGGGTAGGAGATGATCGAGCGCGTCAAGGAATTCCCATCGCTGACTATTATCCGGCATCCCCTGGTCCAGCACAAGCTGACCATTTTGCGCGACCTCGACACCGAGACCAAGCATTTCAAGGAGCTCGTCGATGAGATCGCAATGCTCATGGCCTACGAGGCGACCAGCGAACTGAGTCTCGAGCCGAGGGATGTCGAGACTCCCCTCGAGAAGACGAAGGGCTGGCACATCAGCGGGAAGAAGCTCACTCTCGTTCCGATATTGCGCGCGGGGCTCGGAATGGTGGAGGGAATTCTTCGACTCGTGCCGTCGGCGCGGGTAGGTCACATCGGTCTGTATCGCGACCATGACACGCTTCAGCCCGTGGATTATTACTTCAAGGTCCCGAGCGATCCGGCAGAGCGTGATTTTTTTCTTCTCGATCCAATGCTCGCCACTGGAGGGAGCGCGGCTGCCGCAGTGTCGTCGCTGAAAAAAGCCGGTGCGACACGTATCCGGTTTCTATGTCTGGTCGCGGCGCCCGAAGGAGTCAGAAAACTGACAGAGGCGCATCCCGACGTGCAGATCTACTGCGCGGCACTGGACCGAGGGCTGAATGACCTCGGCTATATCCTTCCGGGCCTGGGCGACGCCGGCGACAGGTTGTTCGGCACGCGCTGATCTAGAAGCGTTGATCTAGAAGCGTTGATCTAGCCGAACCACTCCCGCGGATTCAGGCGCTGCTGGTCGGCCGCGTCGATGATCCACTGCTGGCTCTCGGGATCGGTTATCTCGACCGCAACTGATTCGAACCAGTGAGTCGCCATTCTGATGTCGCCGACGCGTCGCCACAACTCTCCAACCAGATATGTGAGAATTGCTCTCTCCTCCCGCGGTACGCCGTCGTAGGTCTTGAGCGCGTCATCGAACGCACGCGCAGCGAGACGCCGGAAATACCGTTCAGCTTCGATATCGCCTTCGTCGACGCAGCACCACGCGGCGCGAAGAAGCAGATCGGCGACGTGCCTCGTGTCCATTCCCTGCCACTGCGCGACCTTGGCCGCCGCCTCGTATTTCTCGGAGCCGGCAACAAAGGTGGGACGGAGGGGCGTGAGCTCGCGGAATACGTGCTGTTTGAGGGCAGGACCGACGTCGGCTGTTCCCTTGAAATCCGATTCTGCGCCCGAGTAACCGCACTCGCTGCACATGTGGATGAGATACGCGAGGGGCTGCGTCCCTGCTGCTCGCTCGTGGAAGTCGGTTCGCTTTCCACCGAAAGCGTTGGTCGAAACAACGCTTTGGGATTTGAACCCATGGTCGCACACGGGGCAAATCAACTCGATCTGACGTAGCGTGGTCATTCCCTAACCCCTCCCTCATCGGCCCAGAGCCTCGGGAAAGGGATAAGGAATATTTGTGCCAACTTAAAATTCTTTTAGCGGATATCGGTCTTGTTGGGAGTTTATGGGAATTGTATCTTCTCGCATCGCAAAACGGCGAAAAGCTTCCCACCCGCGAACTGGTCGTTGATGCTCATCAACCTGCTGCCCGACTTTTTCGCCGTTCACAACAGTACCGACCGTGTCGCCGCCTATCTCCGCTACTTCGAAAACCACCGCCGCTTTCTTGAAGCCTACTGGCATAACTACGTTCTGGATCCGGCGGGACCGCACTTCATGGAGGTCGTCCGGTCCGCGGCGCTCGCCAGCCGGGTAGATCTTCGCACGATGCTGGAGAGAATCGATGTCGTCTCCCTGGCACGAAATACGGAAGAGCAGGTCAGGGTGCTCCTCGACATCGATACCGACATCGACGTCTACCTGATGGTCGGCGTCGGCGCTGCCAACGCCGGCGAGCTCGTCATCGATGGAAAGGGCGTCGCCTTCGTCTGCCTGGAGCATTTCACCAGCGTCACGAATCCCGAGACTCAGGGCTTGGGGCTGGATCCGGAGCTGATTCCCCTATGGCTCGGCCACGAGATCGCCCATACCGTCCGCTATACCTCCCCGACCAGCAGAAGCGAGATGAAGCACCTGGTGGATGAGGCAGGCGGGTACTACTCGTACTGGGAAACCGGCCGCCGCGCTTCTCTGCGCGAGCTCATCATCAATGAGGGACTGTCGATCCAGGTCTCGAGAGCAATCAGCCCCGGGCACGCGGCGTGGGAATACTACGGCTACACCAGGCGCGAGTACGCGACCGTGCGAGAGCTGGAACCGTTGATGGCCAGATCGATCGGTGCCGATCTCGACCGCGCCGGCCTTGGTCTCAGGCTTCGCTATCTGTCGGGCGGAATGAGCGACGACGCGCGCACCGTCGACCGTCACGTTTTCCCGGAGCGGAGCGGCTACTTCCTCGGCACCAAGATGGTGGAGTCCGCGGTCAGCTCACGCGGCTTGCCCTGGGCCGTACGCGCAAGCGCGAAAGAGATTGAATCGGTCTCCTCCTCGGCCCAGGCATCGGCCTGACGCTTCTGCACCGGACTCACCGAAGAAACTGCAACTGCTGAGGGGAACGGGTACGAGGTTGGAGTAGCACAGGTGAGAGGTATGCAGGTCACGACCTCGCGACTTATCCCACTCGGGCACGGTAATTCCGCGCGTCGTTCCAGAGGGCGGTTGCGCTGTATGAAAAGTCGGAGTGCAGTGACCTGCCTACCTTGTACCTGTGCTACTCCAACCTCGTACCCGTTCCTCAGCAGTTGCAGTTAAAGCAGTTATCAGTGGCTTGTCGCTTTGCCCTGCAAACCTCGGCCTGACTACTTCCCCACGCAAAACGAGCTGAACACCCGGTCGAACACGTCTTCGACATCGACCGCTCCTATCAACTCTTCCAGCGCACCAACCGCCGCACGGAGATGCACCGACGCAACCGTAGCCGGCAGCTTGTCCTCCCGCCACGCATGATCGAACTGAACGATCTCGGATAGCGCGGATTGAATAGCGTGACGGTGCCTTGCCGTCGTCAGCAGAGGCTGATCGAGCGTGAGCACGCCGTGATTCTGCTCGAGCGTCCGATCGATCGCTGACAGGAGCTGCGGCAGACCGGCCGCCGTTTCGGCGCTGACAGGCACCGTGCCGGGTGCTGCCCGGTAATGGTCTCTATCTGTTACTAAATCGATTTTGGTTCTGACCTTGATGGTTGGGGCCGAAGATTTCGCAGCCACCGCCCGGGCTGTCTCCTCCAGTCCCCGATCCGTGTCGGCACAGGCGAGCACGACCTGCGCCGACTCCAGATAACGCTCGCTCACCTCGATGCCCATGCGCTCGATCCTGTCTTCGGTCGGCCTGAGGCCGGCGGTATCCACCAGTCTGAGCGGCCAGCTTCCGTTGTCGATGACGGCTTCGATCGCATCGCGTGTCGTTCCCGGAAGTTCGGTCACGATCGCCCTTGATCTGCCGACCAGGGCGTTAAACAGTGAGGATTTTCCGACGTTGGGGGGACCGGCGATCACGACCAGCGCTCCATCTCGGATAAGCTCTCCCGCCGGGGCAGTGGCAAGGAGCGTTTCCAGCGTCGCCGAGAGCGACGTGATCGCGCCGGCGATCCTCTTGCCGGAAATCGGCCCGTCGTCTTCTTCAGGAAAGTCGATGTCATAGGCAATGAGCGCCTCGAGGCCGATCGTCTCCTCCCGAAGCGCCAGCAACCGGCGCGACAGGCCACCGTCCAGCTGACCGAGCGCGGCCCGGCGCATCGAGTGCGACCGTGCGTCGATGAGATCACCAATTGCTTCGGCGCGCAGGATGTCGAGCTTGCCGTTCATTACGGCTCTTCGGGTGAACTCCCCGCCGAGAGCCTGCCTGGCACCGGATGCCGTGAGCGCCGCCACCACGGAGCCGGGCACGAGGAGGCCACCATGCGTCGAGATCTCGACGACGTCCTCGCCAGTGAACGAGTCCGGCCCGGGAAAGACCGTTACCAGAGCCTGGTCAAGAGGCTCGCCGGCATTGTGCACGACCGAGAGGTGGGCCGTCCGCGGCTCGGGGCTCCATGGCGTGATGTGCCGGGCGGCGATTTCGAAAGCCCTGGGTCCGCTCACCCGAACGATGGCAATCGCCCCCCGTCCGGGGGGGGTGGCAATGGAGACTATCGTGTCCTCGAGATTGCCGATCACCGAGGCATTGCGGTTCAGGTCTCCGTTGTTGGCAGAACGAAGGTCGTGCCGGGATCCAGAATCTTGACGGACGAGCTGAGCGGATGGGTTTCGAGTGCCGCGCGCAGGCGGTCAATCGCGTCGAAGGCCGTGGAGGTCACGTGATTGAACGTGCCCCAGTGATACGGGATGAGATACTGGGCCTTCAGGCGCTCGAAGAGGGTGAGGGCATCTGCGCTCGTCAGGTGTCCCTTCCGGAAACCGGGCTTCCACCACGGCGCGTGGCCAATGGGGAGCAGTGCGATATCGAGAATGCGGCCGGTAGAGATCAGGTGGCTTTCGACGAGCTCAGTCGTGTCGGCGACGAGCGCGGTATCGCCGGCGAAGAACGCCGAGAGCGCTTTAGTTTCAAGTAGATACATATTCGCGGCACTGCGCCATCTGTCCACGCCGTACCGGTTTCCCCTGTGCGTGGCGGATGCCGCCCTGATTGTAACGTTGTCGACATTTACGCATTCGCCGGGTGACAGTGGGACCGAGTGGGTGTATCCCTGCCGTACCAGCCACCGCGCTACCGCCGGAGGAGCGTAGAGCGGAATGTCCCTGGGCAAAGCATCCAGCGAATCGAACGAGAGGTGATCGGCGTGAGCATGGGTGAGGAGTATCGCGTCGAGCTTGGGCAGGGCATCGAGAGCAATCCCCGGAATGCTCACCCGGGGAAGGAAGCCGCCCAGGGTCGTATCGAAATTGGGGTCGGTGAGAAAGCGCTTTCCTTCGACCTCAATTAGTAGCGTCGCGTGACCAATGTAGGTTACACGCAGCATCGACTGCCTCAGCTCGCGAGGGCGCGGGCTTTTGACCGCTCACGCGCCAGCAGCCACTGCTGCGGCAGGGCAGCGATGTTCTGGGCCGTGTAGTAGAGGTTCAAGCCTGACGCCATGTTGAGAAGCACCACCGTCATCATGACCGGGAACATGTACATCATCATCTTCGCCTGCGGGTTGGGCGGAGCATTCCGCATGCCGATCCAGGAGAGGAGGAACATCGATGCGCCCATGAGCAGGGGCAGAATGTAGAAAGGATCCTTGACCGAGATGTCGTGCAGCCACATGAACGGCACGCCCCGGAACTCGATCGTATTCTGGAACACGAAGAAAAGCGCGAACAGGATCGGCATCGGCAGGAGCGCCGGCAGACACCCCGTCAGTCCGGCGAAAGGACTGACGCCCGCCTCCTTGTACACCTTCATGATTGCTTCGCGCTGCTGCAGTGGATCCTTGTACTTCTTCTGCGCGGCTTGGAGCTTCGGCTGAATCTCCTGCATTTTCAGGCTCGAGCGCATCGTACTCTGGTTGAGGGGCCAGAGGGCGAGGCGGATCAGAACGCCGAGGATGATGAGGACCCAGCCGTAACTGAGCTTGAGGCGGTTGTGCATCCACAACAGGCCGCGAATCACCTCGGATGCGATCGGGTGGACGACGCCCTGAACGAAGCCCCAGCCATACGGATTCACGTGGTCGAATTCACGGCCCATGCGGAACAGGCGCTGCGACTCCTGAGGCCCTGTATAGACGTCGAACGCAAATGCCTCGTTCGCGACCGGCATCACCGCGGTTGCCGATGCATTCGTCGCAACCTTCGATGTTCTTGGACCCCCGGTAAGCGTGACCTCGCTGAACGTAGCACCGGTCGGCGGCAGAAGCCCGAGCACGAAGTACTTGCTCTTGACGGCAACCCAGTTGAGCGGCCCGGGTTCGAGCCTCCTCTCTCCAGGATCCAGATCTCCGAACAGCACACTACCGGCGTGATCCTTCTGCGGCTTGAAGCTGTAGGCGAAGCTCTGTTGATCCGCGACGGTATCCTGCTCGACTGATCGCAGGCTCGAGGGCAGATCGACCAGCACGTACGCCTGATTGCTGGTGTTCGCCACACGGCCGCTGACCTGCATGGTGTAGCTCGCGACAGTGTCGCGCGGGATCGCGTAGGTGATGGCAATCGGGTAGTTCGCAACCGTAGCACTGTAGGTGACCGTTTCCCGCTCGGAGTCACTCGCCCGTGTAAGCGAGAAAGGAACTCGTCTGAGATCGAGTGTGTCGCCCGCGGTTGCAAGGCGGAATCCGAGCAGCGGCAAGCCGGGAAGCGCGAGATCGACGAGACCTCCCGTTGACGAACGGTTCTGATAGCCCCGTATCACAATCGACACGGGTGCCGCACCGACATTGCTGAAGGTGTATATCGCCTTCGGAAGAGTGACCGTAGTCGTTTCGGCGACTGCTCTGACATCGCCAGCGGAGGAGTCAGCAGCCGGCGCCGGTATGATGGTTCCGGTTCCGGCGACCGCGATACCAGGCGTGGCCGGCGATGCCGGCGATGCGACGGGAGTGGCTCTGGCCGTCGAGTCAACAGCGGCAGGTGACACAACCGGCTTGGACGTTGGAAACAGCACCTGCGATATCGCGATCACGATCAACGAAAGAAACAGGGCCAGAAAGAATCGCTTATCCATCAGGGAACCGGATCGTAGCCGCCAGGCCGGAAAGGGTGACACCGCAGAATGCGACCGATCGTCAGCCGCATTCCTTTAACCGACCCATATCGCTCGAACGCTTCGAGCGCGTAGGCCGAACAGCTTGGATAGTAGCGGCAGCTCGCCGGCAGGAGCGGCGATATCGCCAGCTGATAGCCACGGATCGCGCGGATGAACAACCCCTGCATCATGTCCGCATCATGATAGTCGGTACCCACTCTGAGATCGCATCGACTTCGGAAGCCAGTTGCGCGAAGGTCGTCGCGTAAGCTGGAGGCTTCGCGCGCAACAAAAGATCGACGTTGCCAAGGTTCGGCAGCAACCGGAGCCTCGCCAACTCGCGCAGGCGTCGTCTTACCCGGTTCCGGCTCACAATCGTGTGCTTGTATTTGGGAACGACGATGCCAACCCTGGGATGAAGCAACAGGGAAGCAGATGCCCGAGCTTCGAGATGCTCGGTTTGCATCCGCTTCCCTGCACGCCGTACTGCTTCGAGATCGGCTTCCTTCGTCAGCCTCAGGCTGCGATGGTAGCCAAGGGTTTTACGCGCCAGCGTATTTCGATGGCAACTGAACTGTGAGCCGTTTGCGGCCTTTCTTGCGCCGGCGGCTTAAAACTTCTCTTCCCCATTTAGTAGCCATTCGCAACCGAAATCCATGTGTGCGAATTCGGCGCTTGTTGCGGGGACGGTAGGTGGGCTTACCCATTGTGATACTCCGGAAACCGAGCAGGTCCTGCTGTGGGAGATAAGCGGGTAAAGCTATCTAGCTATTAGAGATAGTTCAAGTCAGCTGAAGCGATTCGCTCTCTCGATGATTTGACTTTTCCACATTATGGGGCTAGGGTAGCACGTCATGTCACTCAGCCACTCCGAAGTCTGGAAACTCCTTCTCGATCGCGCACGGCAGGAGCTTCCAGACCAGACTTTCCAGGCGTGGCTCGAGCCCACCGAAGCGCTCTCGATCGAAGGCAATACTCTCTTCGCCGGGTCTCCTGACCAGTTCACCGCCGACTGGAATAACTCGAAACACTCGGAGCTCGTCTCGAGCTACGCCCCTATTGTTCTGGGCTACCCACTCAGTGTGGTTTTCAGGGTCCACGAGGAGCGCAAAAAGCGGTCGCAGATGGATTTCTTCGTGGCTCCGCCGCCCAACCCGGTGAAGCCGGCTTTTGCCCGAAGCAACAACACATCGACCCCGCTGAGCGACCGTTACACCTTCGACCTGTTTGTGATCGGCAAGTCGAACGATGTTGCCGCCGCCGCGGCCCATGCCGTCAGTCAGGCTCCGGGCAAGGTCTACAACCCGCTCTTCATTTACGGCGATACCGGCCTCGGAAAAACGCACCTCATGCAGGCGATCGCCCACGAGACGCTCCTGCGGACGCCCGAGACTCGTATCACATATGTAGGTGCCGAGCAGTTCATGAACGAGCTGATCGGAGCGATCCTCGATCGTACCGGCGCGGAGTTCCGGCGTCGGTACAGAGAAACAGATCTGCTCCTGATCGACGACGTTCATTTTCTCAAGGGCCGGAAGGAGTCCACTCAGGAAGAATTTTTCCACACCTTCAACGCGCTGTACGAGGCCGGGCGCCAGATCGTTCTCACCAGTGACCGGCCGCCATCGGAAATTGCGGGGCTCGAAGCGCGACTCATCAGTCGATTCCAGTGGGGAATGGTCGCTGACATTGCGCTCCCTGATTTCGAGCATCGGGTCGCCATTCTCAAGCAGAAGGCAAAGCTGGACCGCCTCGAGCTCACGATTCCCGACGATGTCGTCTACTTCATCGCCGAACATGTCCGGTCTAATGTGCGGGAGCTCGAGGGCGCGATCATCAAGCTGCTCGCGTATGCTTCGCTCAAGCACAAGGACATAACCGTCGATGTTGCCCGTGAGGCGCTCCGCGACAAGCTGAAGGCATCGGAAGCGGCCGATCAGGAGAGGGACAACTCACTCACCCTGCTCACCATCCAGCAGGCGGTAGCCAAGGAATGGGGAGTAACCGTCGAAGGTCTCCGCTCAAAGACGCGAACGAAGCTCCTCACTACCCCCCGACAGATAGCCATGTATCTGACCAGAGAGCTCCTGGCTACCCAGCTGGTTGAGATCGGAAATGGTTTTGGCGGCCGCGATCATTCCACGGTGATTCACAGCCTGGAGAAAGTGCAGGAAGCGGTTGCACAGGACAGTGAGCTCAAGAATCGGATCCAACGAATTCGTACCGCTCTCCAGAATCTCACACCTGTCCACATCTGATCGTGTGTATACCACCACTTGCTGTAGAGAAGTGATGGTAAGAGCTCCCATCGACTCGTTTATAGACGAACAGCACACATCAAACAGCATAGCGGAAACCACCGTCCGCTCATAACTTACGACCACTCACACACAGTTCCACAGTGCCTACTACGGCTACTTCTTTAAGTTCTTTATAAAGACAGTACTAGAAGCTCACCGAAAATCTGGAAGGGTAAGAGATGCGCTTCACGATCTCTCGAGAAAAATTACAGGAAGGCCTCGCCGCGGTAGCGGCAAGCATTCCAGCCAAGACGACGTTGCCGGTATTGGCGAACATTCTGCTCGAGACGACCGATAAGGGAATCAAGCTCTCCGGTACGGATCTGGACATTGCCGTGAGCACTGAAGTGGCGGCAGATGTGGAAGCTGCGGGAGCGGTTACGATTCCAGCTAAAAAACTGAGCGAAATCGCGCGTGAGCTTCCACCCGCACCGGTGAAGATCGGAGCTGTCGGTGAGCAGCGTGTGACGATCGAATGCGGGAGATCCAGGTTCAAGCTCCTTGGCTTGCCCAGGGATGAGTTTCCCACTTTTCCGTCGGTGCGCTTCAATGAAAGCTGGAGAATCCGATCCGGAGACCTGCAGCAGCTGATCGCGCATACTGCGTTTGCGGTTTCATCGGAGGAAAGCCGGCCGATTCTCAACGGGGTTCTCTGGGAGCTCCGGCCGGAGAAGATGCGGATGGTCGCGACCAACGGGCACCGTCTGGCAAAGATGGAAATGGGAATCGCATCCGCTGACGCTCCGTCGAGTGATCTGATCGTCCCGCCCAAGGCACTCGAGCAGGTACGCCGGCTCTTTCCCGCCGAAGAAGAGCTGGAGATCGCGCGCGGGGACAATCACATCGGCTTCAGGTCGCCATTCACCGCCGTCTTCACCCGGCTCATAGAAGGACCATATCCGAATTACGAGCAGGTGATCCCCAAGGACAACGACAAGGTGGCGATTTGTGACAAGGTTGCCCTGACGAGCGCCCTCAAGCGGATGTCGGTCATTGCTTCGGACCAGACGCACCGGATTCGACTTTCATTCAACGCCGGGATGCTCAAGTTCAGCGTACAGACGCCTGACCTGGGTGAAGCACAGGATGAGCTCCCGATCAAGTTTACGGGCGACCAGCTCGATATCGGGTTCAATGCCAGCTATTTGCTGGAGATCCTTCGCTACATCCCAAGCGACGAAGTGCGCATGACGTTCAAGGCCCCCGAGCGTGCTGCGACGCTGGAGCCCGAAGGGTGGAAGAACGCCGCATCCTACATGTGCCTGGTGATGCCGCTCCGTCTGGTCGACTAGCGAACCTGCACGAACTCCTGGTTTGCGACCTGCGTGAAGCTATGCAGACGTCCTGAGGTCGTCACTTTTATCAGGGATCGCTGGCTGGAAGTGAACTGAGAAACCTCCCCTGAACCGGCGTCGAGATAATACGCCGCGGTCCCATTTCCAGCGCTCTCTATCTGTAGCCGGTGCTGATTGTAAGCTCCGCTCCCTCGTGCAGTTATAGAGTCTGTGCGCTCGACGAGTATGAGCCGCCGGCCGGAATGTTCGATCTCACCGCTCACGGTGAATGTTCGCATGGTGATGGCGTTGGTGGGGATTCCGGCGTGACAACCCGATGTGCTGATCGAATCCCTCCAGCTCATGCCCTTCGACATGGATGAAGGAAAACGTGGGAGCAGGTTGTAGAGATCGGTTGCAACCGTCGCTCTGACCGGATTGCATTCGTCACTGGGCGGGCTTTCCAGTCGAACCCCATTCGCGCCGACACTTCCCAGCAGCTCGACTGGCAGGGCGGTGGGTTGAGCGGGGCCAACCGATCCCTGAGTCGTCACCGAAAAGGTGTCGACGACTGCCTTGAAGGCGAGATCTCCACCTCCGACTTCGTCGAGCGTAAGAATCTCGTGAGTGAAGTTGCTCACGATCTCCCGCCGCGAAACAGAATCGATCAGGCCGTCAATTGAAGCATTTCTGGTTATGCGATAGGCCCGCGTTCCCGGGGCGTGGCGAAATGTCCAGGGACCTGTCGACGAAGTTGGAGTTCCCGACGGTCCTGCAACGGGAGGCAGCTCCCGCGGCGCGCCCCGTGGAGAGGCACAAGCGGCTGAGAGGATTACCAAAGAAACAGCAAGCCAGCTGGTGGACGTGTGCGTCACATTATTCCCGGGTAGAAAAGTGAACGACCTCCAACGAAGATTCGCGGGAGGTCGTTCCAGGTGCAAGCAATCGGTCTATAAGCCGGGTTTTGTCGAGCTACCCGAAGATAGCCAGGACGATCATTTCTCTACGAGCATGGTCACCCATGCCCTCCAGCAGCCTACCCGCGGTGTCTTGGTCGAGGTGGACACCTCTCGCCGCATATTTGGCCTTGCTCCGACCGGGGTTTGCCGTGCCGTTCGTGTTGCCACGAACGCGGTGGGCTCTTACCCCACCTTTTCACCCTTACCACCTCGAGAGGTGGCGGTCTCTTCTCTGTGGCACTGTCCGTCACGTAGGCAGCTCGCGCTGCCTGTGCCCAGGGGTTACCTGGCGGTCTGTCCAATGGAGCCCGGACTTTCCTCGAATTAAGTATCACAAGGATACTAAACGCGCGATCGCCCGACCGATTGCCTTTCCAGAATATAATCGATAACGCCGGCGGGACCTTGGCTCGATTTCAGTTGAAGCCTTGTCACGGGGGGACAAACGCCTGACACGTCCTGCCCGTATTCCCGCTGACGCATCTCGGACGCGCACCCGTTTTCTTCTCGCAACCAATAAATCGTGAGGGGACAACTTATGCCGTCCAACGTGACGCGTGATGCTCAACGCACTCCCGTCTCGACCATCCTGACTCCTCTGGAGCGTTCGCGGGTCGACGCCGCGGCTCAGGGACTCTGCGAGCCGCTGCACCGCGAGTCACTGGAGGAAGTGCTCACCGATCTGCGTCAGCAGCGAACGAAGCTGGTTCTCATCTCCGTCACCCGCTACGGGTCGCAAAGCTCCGCGCGAGTGGCGGCGATGGTGAGAGAATTTCCGCGAGTTCCAGCAGTGGCCCTCCTGACCGAGACCCAGAACTCGACGCCACACTCAACCCTTGCACTCGGGCAGCTGGGGATCCGTACTCTCGTCGACGCGCGCATGCCGGGCGGCTGGCAGACTCTGCGAAACCTTCTCGCTACTCAGGGCTCGAGCGACCTGCAACGGTCCGCTCTGTCCCAGATCAGCCTCGATCTTCCCGGCGTATCGAGGGACTGCTGGCACTTCTTCGAGCTCCTGTTCGACTCGTCACCGCGGATAGCGACTGTACGCCAGCTCGCCCGCAATCTGAATATTCTGCCGAGTACGCTGATGAGCAGATTCTTCCGCGCCAAGCTGCCCCCTCCCAAGCGGTATCTCGCCCTCGCTCGGCTCATTCGTGCCGCGCGGCTGTTCGAGAATCCGGGGCTTTCGGTAGCGAGAGTGGCGAATCACCTCGACTACTCGTCGCCCCAGAGCTTCGGACGACATGTCCGCACGATGATGAAGATGTCGCCGGTCAGATTTCGAAGCGTCTACGATGGCCAGGGAATGGTTCAGTACTTCAGAACCGAGCTCGTTCTGCCATACGCTCAGGTGCTGTGTGCCTTCCGTCCCTCAGCGGCTTACCCCGGCTGGATACCAAAGTCAAAACCGGAGCAGCCCGCTAGTCGCGAAGTGTCTCGATGATCTCGCTTACGCGAACGAGGCTGACGACTTTGATCCCTGCTGATTCGATGGCCTCACGTCCACCCTCTTCACGGTCTACCAGTGCGAGCACGCCCAGTATCACGCCCTCCTGCCGGCGGACAGCATCGGTGGCCTGAAGCGCTGAGCCCCCGGTCGTGATGACGTCCTCTACGACAACGACCCGGTCACCGGGACTGAAAGGTCCTTCGATCAGTTTCCCGGTGCCGTGGTCTTTCGCCTGCTTGCGAACTGTGAATGCACGCAGCGGTGTTCCGCTTGACGCGCTTGCATAGCTGATGGCGTAGGCGATTGGATCGGCTCCGAGCGTGAGGCCACCGACCGCATCGGCCTTCCACGAGGCTTTTTTGAGCGCATCCAGTCCGAGCGGACCGACCAGAGACAAACCCTCGGGGCTCATCGTCGTGAGCCTCGCGTCGATGTAAATGGTGGATGTCTTTCCCGAAGCGAGCGTAAACTGTCCGCGCTTCGTGGAGCGGGTGGCGAGAAGCGCGATCAAAGCCTGGCGATCCGTCATGGTGCGAGAGGTTAGGGACTCTTATGATTTGAGTCAATGCATGCTCTTTCGCAGCTCGGGTTCGATGAATGGACGGGATTGGTTGGATGGATCGTATCACTTGCGACGGTACTCGGTCTCCTGCTGGTCGTCCGCCACGAGCGTCGGCAGGCCCGAAGCCTGGTGGAGCGCTCCAAGGAGCTTGAGCGTCTGTCGTCCGAGCTGCTACGCGTGAACCGGATGAAGAGTGAATTCCTCGCCAACGTCTCTCACGAGCTGCGCACTCCGCTCAACGCGATCGTGGGATTCGTCGATCTTCTTCGTGAAGGTGTCTACGGAGAGCTGGCTCCGCGGCAGGTCAAGCCTGTCGAACGGATCGAGGCTTCCGCCAACCACCTCAGACACCTCGTCGACCAGGTGCTCGATCTCGCGAAGATGGCGGCCGGGCGTTTGGAGATTCACACCGAGACGATTGATTTGCGTCCGTTCGTTCTCGATGTCGCGAGCGAGATCGAATCACTCGTCAGTGAGAAGGGCCTCACCCTTTCCCTGGTGATGGGCGCGGCGCTTCCCAGAATACGAACTGACCCAACGCACCTCCGTCAGATTCTGATGAATCTTCTCGGCAACGCCGTGAAATACACAAACGAGGGGAGCATCGTCATTCGGACGCGACTCGTAGATTCACTGCCCGAAACCGGCGCCGCTCCCGAACGCCCGTCGAATACCGAGCACTCGTGGATCGGCGTTCAGGTCATCGACACCGGCATTGGAATTCACCACGCCGATCAGCGCCGCATCTTCGAAGAGTTCGAGCAGGTCGACGCCGGCCCCCGGGGACACTCTGCCTCTCGCGGGACGGGACTCGGTCTCGCCATCTCCCGCCGGCTCGCGGCCCTGCTCGGCGGAACGGTGGAGCTCGAGAGCGAGCCCGGGAAAGGATCCACTTTTACACTCTGGCTTCCTGTGGATCCGAGAGAGCAAACGGCTGCGCTTTAGCGTTTGCTCGAGCCGCTAATGGCTGCGCTTCAGGAGATCCTTGAACTTGTCCATCATTTGCGTCTTAAGAGATCTTTGAACTTGTCCATCATCTTTGGCGGCTCATTGCTGGCCGCCGCCGCTTCCTGAAATGCCTCCGAGAACGTGAGCACACTCGAGTAACGCGCGGCAGGCACACGCGAAAGGGCGCGCATCACGACCGTATCTATCGCCGGGCTGAATCTCAGCTCTTCACTTGCATCCTTGAGCGGAATAGGCGGCATGGTGAGAAGCTGCGTGAACATTTCCCGTGGCGCTTTTGCCGTGTAAGGGAGTTGCCGAGTCAGCAGATAGTAGGCGATCGTGGCGAGACTGTACTGGTCGGCGGCGGCGGTGACTATCTCGCCGGAGAGAGCTTCCGGCGCGATGTACATGAGAGTGCCGACGAAGAAACCGGCGCGGGTCAGCCGTTCGTCACCTGAAGCCTGGGTGTCGGTGGCGATGCCGAAATCGAGCAGCTTCACCTGCCGCTCCGCCGGATCGTACATCACGTTCTCGGGCTTGAGATCGCGGTGCACGATCCCCGCATCGTGCGCGGCCTGAACTCCCGACCCGATCTGGGATACGATCGTCGCGACTTCATCCTTTGGAAGAGGTGCACGCGCCTTGGCGTAGCGGTCCAGTATCTCCCCGCTCGCCCATTCGATTGCGAGGAAATGGAGCCCGTTTTCCGACTGGCCGATCTCGATCGTGTCGACGACGTTGGGGTGCTTTACCCGGGCGCCGTATCTCGCTTCGCGGACGAAACGGGCAACCGCCGTTTTATCCTGACGCAGCTTCTCCCGTAGCACTTTGAGTGCGACGGTGCCATGATTCGGGTGTTGCGCCCGATACACGGAGGAAGTTCCACCTTCGCCGACTTCCTTGTTGATGGCGTAGCCAGCTACGGAAGTGCCGACCAGCTGATCTCGGGACACGCCGCGAAACTAATAGAAACCGTGGAAGCGGGACAGGGTATCAACCAACTCATGCCTACATCGTCGACGCGCTCCCTCGGTTTGATCCTGCTGGGTGCAACACTCATCACCGCCTGCTCCTCGTCACGCGTTGGACCCGGTAATCCGCGCGCGCTTCCGGCCGAGGGAGCGCCACCGCCTGAAGTGAGTGAGCTCTACCGGCAGATCGGGCTGATGGCGGCGCCGAACCCGCTCGCTTTCGTGGGCAAGGTAGCGTCCTTCGCCACCAGCACTCCCGATACGACACTCGTTCTGGTCAGCATCTCGATTCCGAACCGCGCTCTTACCTTCTCGAGGGAAGGCGACCGATATCGTGCCCCCTATGAGGTTCGACTGTCGCTGATGCGGGGAACAATCGAAGCAGCGAGCGTGAACGCGACCGAGATCGTCCGTGTCGGCTCGTTCAGGGAGATCAACCGCACCGACGAAAGCGTCATCTTCCAGCACTTCCTGCGTGCGGCACCCGGCGCCTACATGCTTTCCGCAGCTGTTCGTGACGTAGGCGGCTCGAAGACGGCAACCCAGCAGGTTGCCGTCACGATACCTGCCCTCAACGCGGGAAAGCTTTCCATCCCGCTCCTCGTCTACGAAGCCAGCGGCCGGACAAGACTCGATTCGATTCCACGACTGCTCGGCAGGCCGAGGTCGAGCGCAGTCTTCGGGCGCGACAGCACGGTTGCCATTTACGTCGAGGCATACGGATCGGGAACGCGACTGCCCCTCGACTACATCGTGAGAAATGGCCAGGGCGTTCAGCTGTGGCGGGATTCGACCGCACTGGCGCACAACGGCACACTGTTCACCGGGCTGTTGAACGTCCCGATTTCCACGGTCGGTGTTGGCATCGCCAACATTTCGCTCTTTCGCCGCGACACGCGGGACAGTGTGAAGGCTCCGCTGTTCGTAAGCTTTGGTGAAGACATTCCGCTGATGTCGTTCGAGGACATGATCGGCTACCTTCGCTACTTCACGTCCGGTGCCCGGCTCCGGACGCTGCGTGAAGCGCTGCCGGAAGCGCGCGCGACCGTCTGGGCGGAATTTCTACGGGCGACCGACCCAATCCCCGAGACCGCGATCAACGAAGAGATGCAGGCGTATTTCGGACGCGTGCAGCAGGCGAATATCCAGTTTCGCATCGACCACAATCCCGGCTGGCTTTCCGACCGGGGAATGGCCTTCGTCTCGCTCGGCGAGCCGGACCAGGTGATCGAGCGACAGGTGAGCCAGACATTTTCGCCCACGCAGGCAACTCCAACCACCCGGCTGCAGCTCTGGCAATACCGTCAGTACGACAGCCAGCTCATTTTCTACGAGGAGATGGGCGGACGCTGGAGACTGACGCCGGCGAGCAGGTCGGAGTTCCAGGCGCTCAACAACCGCAAGCAGGTCAGGTAGACAGGCCAGTCTTATATTGGGTGAATGAAAGCTCCGGATAGCCCGCGACTGTTTCTGGTCGACGGCTACGCCCTGATTTACCGGGCGTTTTTCGCCCTGATATCGAGACCGTTGACCACCAGCAAAGGCGAGAACACTTCCGCCAGCTGGGGCATCGCCAACTTCCTGCAGCGGCTCATCACCAAGCACCGGCCGGAATACCTGGGCTGGGTTCACGACTCGGGGCTTTCCTTCCGGCACGAGCGATATCCAGCCTACAAGGCGACGCGCGAAAAGCTGACCGAGGAGCTGCAGTCGGACTTCGATCGCGGGATGGATCGCATCCGCCAGATCCTCGACGCATACCGGATTCCTATTCTCACCCTCCCCGGCTACGAAGCCGACGACGTGATCGGAACCCTGGTCGCCCGCAGCGTTGAAGCCGGTGTCAACGTCGTCGTCATTTCGGGCGACAAGGATTTTCAGCAGCTGGTAAAGCCGGGTGTGTGGCTGCTGAATCCGGGACGCGGAGGGCCAGCCAACGTCGAGGAGCACTGGGTGGGAGTGGAAAACGCTTCCGAGCGGCTGGGAGTAGCCCCGGAGTTCGTGACGGACTACATGGCGCTCGTCGGAGACTCGTCCGACAACATCCCGGGCGTTCGCGGGATTGGCGATAAGACGGCAGCCGAGCTCGTCAAGCAGTACGGGCACCTGGAATCCATACTTGCCCACGCGACCGAGATCACCAAGAAGCGCCCGCGCGAAGCCCTACTCGAGCACGCCGACAACGCGCGCCTGTCGAAGGAATTAGTAACAATTCGCGACGATTTGCCGGTTCCCCTCGATCTGGATTCGCTGGAAACGAAAAAGCCGGATCACCAGCAGCTGCGCAACATCTTCGTCGAGCTGGAATTTCATAATCTGGCCAAGGATGCGGCCCTCCAGGCACCGGCCGAGGAAAAGGTCGTGAGCAAGGTGTCGTACCAGACGGTTGACACCATCGAGGGGCTTCACCGCGCGATTGCGCGGGCGCGCGAAGTGGGAACGATCGCCATCGATACGGAAACACTGATCAACGCCGATAGCCTTCAGGTCAGCGACCCGTTGCGCTCTTCGCTGATAGCGATCTCGATGGCGGTGGGAGAGGGAGAGGCGTACTACTTTCCACTCCGTCACCGGCTGTCACGGGGTGACGGAGGCGCGGCTCAGGTCGAGCTGCTCGTCGACGCGCCAGGCGACCGGTCTCCGACTGATGCACCAGAGGATCGAGGGCTCGTTCGGGGCGGGGATGAGGTGGTTCCGGATCCGCTGGAAGAGAAAAGGAAAACGCGCTCGGAGCCGGTCAGCATCGCGGCGAAAATGCTGAGAGCCAGCCGGCCCGACCGGGTCCAGAATCTTCCGCCGCTCGACTCGCCGGAGATGGAGCCGCTTCGGTCCCTGCTCGAAGATCCATCGGTCAAAAAGACGGCTCAGAACTCAAAGTACGACCGGCTGCTTTTCCGCTCGGTTGGCGTGAACCTGGCCGGGCTCGACTTCGATACCATGCTGGCGAGCTACGTACTGGATCCCGGGCGCCGGTCACACGGTCTCGACGTGCTCGCGCTCGAGTTCCTCGATCACACGATGACGTCCTACGCGGACCTGTGCGGCAAAGGCCGTGGAGCGATCCCGTTCGACGAATGCCCAGTCGAAGCCGCCCGTGACTACTCGTGCGAAGATGCCGACATGACGCTGAGAATTCGCCGCGTCTTCGAGCCACAACTCGAGACGCACGAGCTGACGCGGCTTCTCGATGGGGTCGAGATTCCGCTGGTCGGCGTCCTGGCCGAGATGGAGTGGACGGGAATTGCAATCGACCTCCCGCTATTCGCTTCTCTCAAGCAGAGATTTCAGAGTGAGCGGGAGGCGGTCGAGCAGCAGATCTACGGCGAGGCCGGAACGGAGTTCAACATCAATTCCAATCCACAGCTTAGAGATATCCTGTTCGGGAAGCTGAATCTTCCGGTGCTCAAGAAGACAAGCACCGGACCATCCACCGATGCGAGCGTGCTCAACGAGTTGGCGGAAGCAGGCCACAAGCTGCCGGTCCTGCTGCTGGAATACCGTGAGCTCTCAAAGCTGGAGAACACCTATCTCGACACGCTGCCACGGCTGGTGAATCCGAAAACAGGTCGCCTGCATACATCGTACAACCAGACGGTCGCCACTACCGGACGGCTGTCATCGAATGATCCCAACCTTCAGAATATTCCGATCCGGCGCGAGCTGGGTCGCGACATTCGCCGCGGTTTCATTCCGCGACAGGGCTGGATGTTGTTGGCAGCGGATTACTCGCAGATCGAGCTCCGCCTGCTCGCGCACCTGTCACACGATCCGGCCTTCGTCGAAGCATTCAAGGCTGGCGGCGACATCCACCGCCAGACTGCCTCGCTCATATTCGATGTTCCACTCGACCAGGTCACGCCCGTGATGCGCGGGCGCGCGAAGACGATCAATTTCGCCACGATCTATGGGCAGGGACCACACGCTCTGTCACTGCAACTTGGAATCGAGCACGCCGAGGCGAAGGAATTCATCGCGCGATACTTCGAGCGCTTCCAGGGAGTGCGCAATTATCTGGACTCGATGGTCGCCTTTGCGCGCGAGCATGGATTCGTGCAGACGATATTCGGCCGCCGGCGCTACATACCGGAGCTGCGCGAGCGGAACTTCAGCGTTCGAGCTTTCGGTGAGCGCCTCGCCGCGAACTCACCAATCCAGGGCTCGGCCGCTGACCTGATCAAGATCGCGATGATTAGAATCGACGATTCGCTCAGGACAGAACAGCTGGAGAGCAAGATGCTACTCCAGGTCCATGACGAGCTCGTGTTCGAGGTGCATCCGGAGGAGCTCGATCAGGTACAGGGTCTGGTGAAGCGGCAGATGGAGCACGCCGCCGAGCTTTCCGTCCCACTGATCGTGGATCTTGGCGTTGGCAAGAACTGGCTCGAGACCAAGATGTAGTCCGAGCCACCCGGGTAGTTCTGCGCATCTTCGCCCGCACCCATCTGGAGATCGGTGCGAAACCGCGCGTTGCGAATGGCATTTCCGTGTGGGGGAGGTGAGAGTACCCGCTTCGGCGGCTAACGCGCTTACACGCTGCGCCGACGCCCAGAGGGCACCCGCTCGCCCGGTGCATTCTTATGGCTCCGGTCGGCGAGTCTCTTGCTACGCGCGACGCCGCCTGCGGGGATACTCTCACCTCCCCGACATAGATCTCAAACAGCAACGGCGGTAGCCGCCACGCTCGCGCGGTGTGCGAGCGTGGATCGGAAGACCTCAGGCGCGCGTGG
>JBGTEZ010000083.1:0-5365 GCA_041747535.1 Gemmatimonadaceae bacterium | reverse complement strand
GACGCCCAGCGCTTCGATCTTTTCAGAGCGCTTTCGCACGGCGGCATAATCGCCGACACCCGCGATGCGGTCCATCACGTCGATGTCGCCTTCCAACGTCGTCAACGTCAGGACAGGAGCACCACGCAGCGTGCGGTCGTCCATGATGAATGGAAGTCCAGCCTCGACGCCGCGCGGGTATGCCTGCCACTTCGCGAGCAGGGAGGCCAGCGCGATCAGGTTCTTCGGATCCGTCGCGTCGTAGCAGATGTCCAGATCGTTCGTGACTCGCGTCGCGCCATGCGCAACTGCGGCTACACCTCCGACTACCACGAACCGCACCCGCCGCCCGGTGAGCCCGGCCAGCATGGAGGCAAAGCTCACGCTTTCCTCATCCCGCGGACGAACGCCGCGTTCGCCTCGAGCATCGCCAGTCGCTCGGCTGGCGTTCTCTCGAGGGCAGACCGAAGCAGGCCGAGGTCGATGCCGTAACGCCTGGCGGCAGCGATGGGGCCACCAACGCTCCGACGAGCCGGTCGCCCTCTGCGTTTCGGGGTCTCGTGTACCAATGCGCGGGACAGGTTGCCGAGGAAAACTGAGCCATAGCGCGCGAGATCGACCTGTAGTGATGCAGAGTGCGACGGATCGCCGTCTAACCTGACCAGCGCGCCCGTTTGACCCAAGAGGGCGGCCGTGGCGGCACGGGCCGCACCATTGAGTGGGAGCTGAAGTCGCTCTGTCAGCAGTCTGACCAATCCCCACCAGCGGCTATCCGCTGCGGTATATCTGATCCGCCGCCGGAGGAGGGCGGAAGAATTCCGGAGCCACTTTATGTCGGAGGCGGCAGCTACAGCGACCTGGGCGAGAGTCATGAATAAATATAGCTAATAATTAGCCATATTTAAAGCCTTAGCTCCGAAGTGTGCCGGGCTTGAATGGCGCTTTGATGCGAATCGGCACGGCAGTGGTACCCCAGTGGAGACGCATCACCGCTTCGTCGCGCAGCACCATCGGAAAGTAGATCGCGAACGATTCCATGTGCGAGGCCTGCTCCGGCGTCACATCGATGCGCAGCGCATCGAATCTGGAGCCCGGATACGGTTGATGAAACACGCGTGCAGCGCGGCTCAGAATCAAAGTCCAATGCGCGCGCTCGCGCGGGATGAGCCAGAGCGAGTACTCGCCAGCGCGCAGTAACTTCCCCTCGATCAGCACGTCGTGATTGAACGTCACGCGCGTCGCTGAATCCGCTCCCGGGTGCCAAACGCTGTCCCACGGAACGAGCTCACCGAACAGATTGCGCCCGCGCGCGACGGGGCGACCGTACGCGACCGAGATCCTGGTGAAGGCGACCATCTGGGTGACGGTCCCTCTCTGGCTGAAAGGATACGCTTGCGATCGCGCCGGAGAACCGGCAGCCGATACCGCCAGACACGCAGCGGCGGCGTAGATATTAAAAGCCCTGGCCGTCATGCTCTCTCTTCTCCGGATTGTATCCGCCTCGTCAACTTTCTCCCCGCAACGCCTTCACTAGCGCTCCTCGCTCACCCTGCCGCTCGTCGCCCCACAACAGAAGCAGCGCAAGAATCCCGTAGGTCGGCAAATGACCCACCAGCTCGCGCCACCCGAGAAAGGGGAGCGTGAGATTGAAGGGCACCAGCGACACGATGATGATGAGCCGGACGTACGTTCCCGCGATGAGCATCAACCCGATCGTCAGCTCCACGGCCCCCGCGATCAACAGGAACGTGGTGTCGTCGATGCCGGTGAGCCCGATGGCCGGAAAGAAGTTGAAGTGATGTTCCGACAGGAAGGCGAGGCCCATCGGGATGTTCCACAGCTTCTCGGTGAAGGCGACCACCACCAGGCCGACTCCCAGCGAGATTCGGAGCACCGGGACCGCGTAGGGGATGAGCGGTTTGAGCGGCTTGTGCAGCTTCTCCATCGTCATGTCGAACGCCAGCGGCCCGCGCCCCGTCGCGAAGAGAAAAAACGCGATACCGAGGATCTCGGTGTGCTCGAGCAGCCGCAGCGGCCCGAACACCAGCACCGACGTGAGCCAGGTGAGGCCGAGCGCCGCCGCGGCCGGCCGCGCGAGCGCGCCGTAGATGAAGCTGAGCGCGATCGCGATCTCCACCATTCCGAGCACGCCGCCGACGAGATTCACCGGCAGCTCGAGGTTGGGGACGAAAAGCTGCCTGCTCACGCCGCTCACGAGGAGCGTGACGCCCATGTGCACTCCGATCACGAGCGGCACCCAGGTGAGGAGCCGGATGTAATTCTCCCACGTCATGCCGAGCGCTATCGGGCCGGGCACCACGCTCCGGCGGCCGCGAGCGCGCCATATCACTGTCGCGACGCCGGTGATTCCGAGAGCGACGGCAACGGGCACGAGTGCATCGGGTGAGCTCCACCGGTCGAACTGCACCGGGAACCTCGCCTCATCGGTGAACCATCGCTCATGCAGGATCATCGCGCGGGCTGAGTCGTCAGGACGCCAGGGAAACGGCGACGATTCCAATCCGGGCAATCACCGCACGAGCGGCGACGGGTACTTTTCACTCCCTCTCAGCGCAGCTGCTGCCAGAGGTACGCGTACGTGACCGCCAGGGTCTTCGCGCGCTGCTCGTTGGTCACACCCGACCCGTGTCCACCCTCGGTATTCTCGAAGTAGTAAAACGGCAGCCCCATCGACTCCATCTTCGCCGCCATCTTCCTCGCATGCCCGGGATGCACGCGATCATCGCGCGTCGTGGTAGTAAACAACACCTTCGGATATTTCGTGTTGGCCCTGAGATTCTGATAAGGCGAGTACCTGGAGATGTAAGCCCACTCCTCGGGCTTGCTCGGATCTCCATACTCGGCCATCCAGCTCGCGCCGGCGAGCAGCTGGCTGTAGCGCTGCATGTCGAGCAGCGGCACCTGAATCACCACCGCGTTGAACAGATCGGGACGCTGGGTTACGGCAACTCCGACGAGCAGCCCACCGTTGCTCCCGCCCATGATGCCGAGGTGCCTCGGTGATGTCACCTTCTGCCGTATCAGCTCCTCGGCGACCGCGGTGAAATCGTCATAGATGCGCTGGCGATTCTCCTTGAGACCGGCACGATGCCAGGCCGGGCCGAACTCACCGCCGCCGCGGATGTTCGCCAGCACGTAGGTGCCGCCTCGCTCGAGCCAGTTCGCGCCGACGAGAGCGCCATACGATGGAGTGCTTGATATCTCGAACCCGCCGTAAGCGTAGAGCAACGTCGGACTGTTCCCATCGCGCGGCGCTCCTTCCTTGTGCACGACGAAAAACGGAATCTTCGTTCCATCCTTCGACGTCGCTTCCGTCTGCGCCACGGTCAGTCCCTGGGCGTCGAATTGGGCCGGCAGGCGCTTCACCTCGGAGATCTTTCCATCCTCGGCCGCCAGGTAGAGCGTGGTGGGCTGGATGAAGTTCGTGTAGGTGAAGAAGAACCGGTTCGAGCGCGGTGAGGCCGCGACGACGTTGATCTTGCCGAGGTCGGGCGCGGGGACCTTCTCGAATGACCACGCTCCGTTCCGGTGCGCGTACCGGCGCAGCTCCCCGCGCACGTTGTTGAGAACGTCGACCAGCAAGTAGTCGCGCGTCGAGCTCATCCCGTTGATCGTCTCACGAGGACCCGGCTTCATCACCAGCTTGAGGTCACGCTTGCCGGCGATGAAGTCATCGACCGGCATCGCGATCACCGAGCCCGTCTCCCACGTCTTGCCGCCCACCGTCCACGGATCCCGCACGTACACGATCATCTGGTCGCGCACCAGGTACATGTCCGCATCGTGCGGAACGTCGAGGGTGACGACGCGGCCGTTCCGGAACAGGTGCGTGGTGCCGGAATAGAAGTTCTTGCGCTCGGCGATCTCGACGTAGCGGCGATCGCCCGCATCGGTGTCTCCGACGAAAACTCCCATGTTGGCCACCGCCGTTTCGTAGACGGTGGTGGCCGAGGAGAGGGGAGTGCCGCGCTTCCAAAGCTTGACGAGGCGCGCGTAGCCGGAGGTCGTCATCGTTCCCGGTCCGAAGTCCGTTCCCACCAGCAGCGTGTTCGCATCGACCCACGCCACAGACTTCTTTGCCGCCGGGAGCCTGAAGCCGTCCTTCACGAAATGCCCCGTCTGGAGATCGAACTCACGTCCCTCGCTGGCGTCCGATCCGCCCTTCGACAGCGAAACGATGCATAGCCGGTTCTCCGGGTCGAAGCAGCTCGCCCCGGCAAACGAAAAGGTCGCGTTCTCCGCTTTGGACAGTGCGTCCACATCGATGACCGTTTCCCACTTCGGGTTGCCGGAGAGGTATTCGCTCCACGTCGTCCGGCGGAAGATGCCGCGCTTGTGCTCGGCGTCCTGCCAGAAGTTGTACAGCTTGTCGCCGATGATGCGCGGATACGCGATCCTGTCCTTCGAGTCGAGGATCGTGAGCGTGCGATCATAGAGCGACTTGTAAAGCGGCGTGGTGCCGAGCTCGGCGAACGTCGCATCGTTCTTAGCGGTCACCCAGTCGAGCGAGCGCTTGCTGTCTACTTCCTCGAGCCAGATGAACGGGTCGGCCGCGGTGTCCTGGGCGGACGCGGCGACGGGCAAGCCCGTCGAGGTCGCGAGACAGGCGAGAAAAAGCAGCGAAAGGCAGGCGTGGCGTTTCATCGGTATCCTCATGGTTACAGCGCCGGTCGTTGAGTCCCAGGCAATAATGGTAGCCGGGGGCCGGACAAGCAAAACCCTGGTCGAACGCGATGGCGGCTCCCACACAGGTGACCGTTTGTGAGGATCAAGGGGAGCTTGCACTTCGATAGCTAATTAGCTATCATACGGAATGCCGACTCGGAGCGACGCCGGCGATCTACTCTCCTCGGCCCGCCAAAGATCAGGGATGTCCCAGCGCGAGCTGGCCCGGCGGGCGCGAACCGCGCAGTCCGTGGTCGCGCGCATCGAGCTGTCCGAGACCAGTCCCTCCTGGAGAACACTCACCCGTCTGCTCAAGGCCGCGGGATTCGAGCTCGCAGCCAAGCTGCGGAGGATTGGCGTCGACCCCGCCCTGCTCGACGACGTACCGCGCATTCTCGCGCTGAGTCCCGAAGAACGCCTCCGCGAAGTCGCCCACGTGAGCCGTTTCATCTCGGCGGCACGACGTGTCTGACATAGCGCCGTTCAACCCCGAGCGATTGATACGCGCTCTGACGAGGAACCGCGTGAAGTTCGTCCTGATCGGAGCACTCGCCGCCCGGCTTCACGGCTTTCCACGTCTCACCGCCGACGCTGACATCACTCCCGCCGGAGACAAGGCCAACCTCGAACGGCTTGCATCGGCGCTCAAAGACCTCGATGCGAGGGTCTACACGGAGTCCGTTCCAGAGGGACTCGCCTT
>JBGTEZ010000082.1:0-31476 GCA_041747535.1 Gemmatimonadaceae bacterium | reverse complement strand
GTGGCGGCGGTACGACTCGCCAAGGAAACGGTCGCTTACCCATTCACCCGGCTCCGCGAGCGCCGAGTGGCGACTGACGGTGTCGCAGGCCGCCCCATCGTAGTCGAGGGGGCGCCGGGAACGGCGAGCGCGCTCGATCGTGAGCAGGTCCGCTCAGGCCGCGACGTCGGTGCGGCCGGCGTCTTCGATCGCAGAGTGAATGGACGCGTCCTCACCTTCGACGCGGTCCCAGGCGGCGGGTTCCAGGATCGCGAGACCCGCTCGCGCTGGGACCTGCTCGGGCGCGCCCTGGCCGGCCCGTATCGTGGCGATCGGCTGACTCGCATTGCGTCGGGTGATTACTTCTGGTTCGCCTGGGCCGTGTTCCGCCCGGAAACCCGCATCTGGCGATGACGATCGCTGCATCTTCTAATTTCATTTCATCATTTGCTGCATCATGTCGTGCCGCATGCTCAGCATGTCTTGAATATGTTGCGCGTGCTCCTTGCCCAGTCGGTCCAGATCGGCCCCGTTTGCCGAAGCCATCCGCGTCATGTCGCTTCTCATCTGAGCGACCGCGCTATTCCATTTCCCCGGCGGAGTCATCTTCTCCATTCGCATCATCTTCTCGCAATCTGCGATCAACTCGTTGGAGATCGACCTGTCCTCGGCAACCAGCGCCTTCAGCTCGGCGCCACTCGCGCTCCTGAGACGTTTCACGTGATTCTCGACGCGCTGGGCGAGCGTGTCGGAAGTCATTGCCGCCATTCCGCCCTGTGCCATTGGCCCCGCCATCTCACCCGTACCGGTGGCGGCCGCGGCCGCGGCAGAGTCGCTCGCCGTGCGATGAGGCGACGCAGACTTCGCTGTGTGCCTACTTGTCGGGCATCGCGCTCGCCGGCGTTCTGCTCAACGCACTTCTCGGGTGGTAGTGGGCGGACCCTGGAGCGGCGTTGCTGATGGTCCCCATCATCGCCCGCGAAGGTCTCGAAGGAATAGGGTAAGCCCAGTTCGCCAGCGGGTTGGTGTCGGTTCCGGTGTCGGTTGGATGCGGACATCGGTGGACATCGCGGCAGGGTTGCACAGGACATTTCGCGGTCCGTCATAGGTAAATGAGGACATCTTGTCCTAATCCCTGCCTATACTTTCGAGCCTGGAAAGTGTGTGTACGTTAATAGCGTACCGTGGGTTCGAATCCCACCCCGTCCGTTCTAGAACGTCGCCTGTAGCCGCGTCATTACAAGCCTGCCAATCTCTCCCCCGCCGACGAACTCGGTGTGCTTGTTGTTAAAGATATTGGTGCCGTTAATCGCCCACAGCGCGCCTCTCAGCACCGCCGGCCGGAACGAGAACCCGGCGTCAAACAGCTGGTAGCTCTTGATGTTCCCGTTGATGAAGGAGTAAACCGGGAACGAAGTGACCGCTCTGAAGCGCAACTCGGCGCTCATTCCCTTCGGCTCGTCGTTGAACCGCCCGGCGAGGCTGCCCTTGCTGCGGGGAGCGTTGAGCGAAATGTCCTGGACGCCACCGATTTCCGTGCGCGGGAAAAAATCCTTGCTCACGTGAGACAGCGTTCCCACCACAGAATAGCGGTCGCCGACCAGCCACTCGGCGCCGAAGTCGGTTCCCCACACGCTTAGCTTGCCGAAGTTGCGGTACGTCACGATCACGTCCGACGCGCTCGATAGCGGGTGGTCGAAATTCACGACGCCAAGTGGAACGCCAGTGACGGTGGAGCTGCCCGAGATTCCGGCGAGCGCCGGAGCGACACTGGCCGCAACAGCCGCCGCCGTCGCGGCACCGGCAACCGGCGTGAGCTGCGCGGTGAGATATGCCTGAAGCGTCGCACGGTCGAGGAAGACATTAGGCGTCTCCACGATCAGAGGGCCGACGAAGTTCCGCCTCTGCTCACGCCACAAATCCATCGAGAGCCGGAGCCGGCTCGCGATGTCGGCCTTGTACCCCAGCTCGAAAGTGCTGTTGGTCGTGGGGTTGATCGGTGCTACGTCGCGGACATCAGTCGCGGCGACGTCCAGGAACGATCCGTTGGCGGTGTTGAGGATGCGAAGCTGCGTCGAGACCTGCGCCGACGTCGGCTGGAGCGAAGCCATGTAGCTCACCAGCGAGGCGGGAACTCCACCGGCAATGAGCCTCGCGGACGCGGCGCCGACCGCCGCCCGGTAGAGAAGGGCGGCTGCCGCCGGTATCTGCGTGCCGGTGCCGCCGAACGCCGTCGGGACGCGCATGCAGAGGGAATTGAGACCGCCCGCGCAATCGCGCTTGAAGGTAAAGCCGGACGCCGGAACGCCAAGCGCGCGCACGCCGTAGAGCTGCGTGCCCGTGGTGGGAATGCGCCCGGCGAGCAGATCGAGAAATAGGTTGTTCGTGCTCGGTGTCGAGAAGGCGCGATTGAACGTCGCGCGGATGTTCTGGTTCTCGGTCGGCTTGAAGACGAGCGCTACGCGCGGTGAGAACACGTTTTTCTCGAGCCGGCTGTGGTCGTCCAGACGCGCGGCGGACACGAGCTCGAGCTTCGGCGTGAGGCGGGTGATCGAATGCAGATATCCGCCGATTTCCGTGATGTCGTCGTCGTCCTCGTTGCGGCCGTTGATCGACCCGTCGGTCTTGGGAACGGTGTGCTGGTAGTCGAACCCGTAGATGAAGCTTTGCCGCCCTCCCAGATCGAACCCGTGCTGAGCCTGGCCGACGACCTGAGTGGACTTGTCGACGATCGGGTTCAGCGTCCGCAGGAGAAACGTATTCCCCGCGTCACTCCTGTTCAGGAAGGCCTGCGCGAACAGGCGGCCGCTGCGGCCGCGAAGCTGCATGGTCTCGAAGCTGAAGTCCCGCACCAGTGCGGGGCCGAGTCCGGTGGGCTCGACGGCATTGCCGGCGACGGCCCGCCCGTAGGTGGCGGTGATCTCGCTCCCCGGGGTCGGACGGAAGTCAACGCGTGCTTCACCGCCCTGGCGGCGAAGGCGAAAGTCTCGAGGCACCCGCTCCAGTGTATCGCGCTCGGCGGGCCTCCAATCGTTGCCCCGGAAGGAATCGTAGGAGAGCTTGTAGCCGAACTTTTCGCCGAGTGCGCCCGCGGTGCGGACTGCGCCGCGAAAAACGTCGCGCTCGCCGCCGTCAACGGTGAGAGTCGTTCCGCCCGACGCAAATGGCGACCTCGTGATCACATGAAGCACACCGCCGGCTGCGTTCGGCCCGTATAGGGCAGCACCCGGCCCGAGGACGAGCTCGACCCGCTCGATGTCCTCGTTGTTCGTCGGAATCAAATAGGGAATGTTGACCCGGAGCGATGGCACGTAAGCGAACCTGTTGTCGGTAAGCGTGAGCATGGAGCCCGAGAAAACATTATTGAACCCCCGGGCGACGACGTTCGACTGCATCAAGCCTCCCCGTGCGACGTCGATGCCGGGCAGCGCGGCGATGTGGTCAGTGACCGTAATCGATGGCCGCTCGTTGATTTCCTTTTCGGTGACCACGGAAACCGACGCCGGTGCGTCCAGTATCTTTTCGGGAGCGCGCGAAGCAGTGGTCACGACCTGGTCGAGCAACGAAGGGATGCGCGACATGGTTACGTCGGCCGTCGCGATTCCCGTCCCGACCGCGACCCCCTCGACGCGCTGCACCTGGTAGCCGATCCGGGCAGCGGTGACGGAGTACGACCCTTCGCCGAGGTTCACGATGCGGAATTGGCCGTTGTCATCGGTCGTCGCGCTGCCGGCCGTCCTGCCTGAGACCGTAGCCTCGACCCTCGCGCCGGCGATAGGCCGTCCACCGTCCGCCGCGGTTACTCTTCCGGTGATCGATCCAGATTGCGCGGCCGCGGGCGCCGCGAAAAGAGTGAGACCCAGAACAATGAACAGACGTCGGAGCGGGGAAGCGGACATCAGCTACCTCGTGGTTGCACGGTTCGTAGCCGGGGGATGGCAGAGCGAAGAGTCCTTTAGAACGGCTGCGCCAGCCATAGGTACGACCGCCCACCTCATGCGTCAAGACCGAGCGACGGTGGTCCTCAAACTCGGAAAGGCCCACTTTTCACCGGGCTTTGACCTGATTCTCGGAGCCGGTCGAACATTTTGTCCGAATCCTTGACCACGCTTTCGAGCCTGGAAAGTGTGTGAACGTTGATAGCGTACCGTGGGTTCGAATCCCACTCCGTCCGATCAAGGTTTGTGATCAATCTCGGGCTCGGCGCGACCACTTTCGAAAAATGGCATTGACGCGCGACAGGCGACAGGGCAGTGTATCGCGAACTCTCTGCCGGAGGTTGCGATGAAACGCTACTGGGCTATCGTGCTGGCATCCGCTCTGGGCCTGGCTTCTCCCGCGTCCGCGCAGAGGGCGAAGGACGCGGTCATCATCGACCCCAGGGTCCACAACGTTCTTTTCGAGAACGACCACGTGCGAGTCTTCGAGGCCAGGGCGTCGCTTCCAGCGGCCAGCCCCATGCACGGCCATCCGCCCTTGGTCTTCATCGGCCTGGAGACCGCGCGAGTCAAGATGCGCCTGCCAGACGGCAAGTTCGCGATGCTCGATGTATATCCGGGACAGGTCATGTGGATGGGCGACGGCATTGAGCATTCGTGGGAGCTTCTCTCTGGGAAGGTGCGCGTGATCGCTGTGGAGGTGAAATCGGTCCTGAAGTCGCCCGCGGGTGCGCTCACTGCTGTCACCCGGAAAGGCAATGACGCAGTGGCTCTCGACCCCGATGTGCACCATGTCCTCCTGGAGAACGAGCACGTCCGCGTCTTTGACGCTCGCGCCGCCACGGGCAGGAAGAGTCCCATGCATTCCCATTCACCGTTCGTTTTCGTCAGCCTGGGCACGGCACGCTTCAACCTTGGGCTGCCGGACGGGAAGAATGTCATTTTCGATACCTACCCCGGACAGGTGATATGGATGGAGGATGCGGAGCACTCCTGGGAAATACTGTCCGGCGAGCCCCACGTCATCGCTGTTGAAGTGAAGTCGGCGCTGAGAGCTCGGAAGGCCAGGGCGAATTAGGCCCGCCGGGGCGTTCCTGGACAAGACTATGGCGTCGACTGCGCCGTCCCCAGGCCACGGCCCTCCCTCAGTGGACGGTTCCGCGTCCGATTATTTCGGCGGGATGGTGGGGTCGTACGACTCGCTCATTCGCCGCTCCGTTCCGCGCTACGACGAGATGGCTGATCGATTGATCGATTATCTGCCACGCGACCGTGTGCGGGTGCTCGAGCTCGGGTGCGGCACTGGAAATCTGTCACTCCGGATTGCGGCGAAACTTCCCCATACCTCGCTCTGCCTGGTGGACGCCTCGAGCGAGATGATCGCACTCACCCGCTCGCGGCTCCAGCAAGCCAGGCCGTCCGGATTCGCACGAGACGAATTCATTACCGCGAGGTTCGAGGATCTCGACCTGCCGGCCTCGTCGTTCGACCTGGTCGTGAGCTCGATCAGCCTCCATCACGTCGAGGACAAAGGCCGCCTGTATGAGCGTGTTCGCGCCCTGCTGCGCACCGGAGGCCGTTTCTGTTTCGCCGATCAGATTCGCGGGGAGCCCGAGTCAAATCACGAGCTGAACTGGCAGGCGTGGCTGGCCTTCTGCTCGGAGCCGGGCCACTGCTCGCCGGATGAAGTCCAAAGCCTTCTCGATCACGCGGCCGCGCACGACCACTACACGACACTCTCGGATCATGTCGCGCTTCTTTCGCGCGCGGGATTCTCGGAGATTGACTGTGTCTGGCGGAACCTGATGTGGGGTATCGTGACGGCTAGCGCTGCCTGAGAGCTTCGCCCGCTGCCAACGAATTGCGCCGAACAGGCAGTGTGCTGCGTACGGCTCGGCGAAGCCTGGTATTGACAGATATCAGGGTAATTCTTACCTGTGTAGTCACGACCGCTCCTTAATAAAGCGCGGCGACCCGGCCGTTTGCATCGAGCTGAACCTGGCCCGACTGCTCCGGCCGGTGCTTTCTCCATCCACGGAGGGCGTATGAGAATGCGAAGTGCGTTGGCGGTGATGGCATTGCTGGTGGCTTATGTTCTTCCCGCGTCCGCCCAGACGCGGACGGTGACCGGAACAGTGACGGATGCGCAGACGGGCCAACCGCTCGAGGGCGCGCGGGTCCTCGTTCGCGGCACGACCCTGTCGACATCGACGAATGCGACCGGGCGGTTCACGCTGGGGAACGTTCCGGCGGGCGACGTGACGCTCACCGTCAGGAGAATCGGCAGCAACCCGGCGGATATACGGGTTGCAACCGGACAAAGTGACGTCAGTGCCGCGCTCACGCGCGACCCGCTGCGTCTGGCGGAAGTAGTCGTTACCGGCCAGGCGACCGCGGTCGACAGGCGGAACCTGGCCAATGCGGTAGCCACCGTGAGCGGCGATGAAGTGTCTCGCGTCTCGGCGCAGACCGTTGAGCAGGCGCTCCAGGGCAAGGTTCCGGGCGCATCCATTCAATCCAATTCGGGCGCGCCGGGCGGAGGGATGCAGATGCGTCTTCGCGGCGTGACTTCGATCAACGCCAGCTCCGAGCCGCTTTACGTAGTGGACGGAATCGTGTTGAGCAACGTCGCGATTCCGTCCAACCAGAACGCGGTGACAAAAGCCGCGTCGGGATCCAATCCGGCGCTCACCCAGGATGGTCAGGTCAACCGGATTGCCGACCTCAACCCGAACGACGTCGAGAACATCGAGGTTCTCAAGGGCGCTTCGGCTTCGGCCATCTATGGGTCGCGGGCATCGAACGGAGTCGTGATCATCACGACGCGGCGCGGCCGGGCAGGGGAGAGGCGCATCAACGCCACTCAGCGCATTGGCGTCTCCAAGATCTCCAATACGCTTGGGTCGCGCACCTTCGCCACGCTCGCCGACGCGACCGCGGCATGGGGCGCATCCGCTGCCGCGGTCTACACTCCCGGCGTCGTGTTCGATCACGAGCGCGAGCTGGCGGGCCGCACTCCGGTCTCGAGCGAAAGCGTAGTCGATCTGAGTGGAGGCGATGCAGACACCCGCTACTTCGCATCCGGACTCTGGAAGAACGACGGCGGGATCATCGACAACACCGGTTACCGGAAGCAGGCCGTTCGGGCCAACCTCGATCAGGATCTCGGCCGGCGGCTGAACCTGAGTCTGCAGACGAACATCACCAGATCAGTCGCGCAGCGTGGCCTGACGAACAACGACAATGCCGGAGTGAGCTGGTGGATGGTTTTCCCATTCACGCCGAGTTTCATCAATCTGAATCAGAATCCCGACGGCACTTATCCGGCGAACATGTTCGGGAACATCAGCAACCCGCTGCAGACCGCGGCACTGATGAAGAACGACGAGAAGGTCAACCGCTCGACCGTCGCGGGCCGGCTGACGCTGAATGTCCTCGAGCGCCAATCGTACAGCCTCAAGCTCACCGCCAACGGGGGCGCCGATCACTTTGCGCAGGAGAACTCGCTGCTCTTCCCACCCGAGCTGCAGTTCGAGCCCATCGACGACGGCCAGCCGGGTACATCGCTCCTGAGCAACAGCAATAACCTGAACCTCAATATCGGCACCAACGCCGTATTCACGTATGCTCCCACCAGCGGCGCCTTCGCGGCGACGACTTCGGTAGGTGTCAACGGATCCAGCCGCGATCTGCGCGTCTCGCGTATCGTCAGTCGCAATCTCGTCGGCGGACTCGGAATCGTCGGAGCGGGAACGAACGTGCAGGTGCTCGAGCTGCGCCAGCGTGTCGAGGATTTCGGTCTCTTCGCCCAGGAGGAATTCCTCACCCTTAACGAGCGGCTGCTGCTCACCGCCGGCATCACGGGGGACCGGAGTAGCGCCAATAGCGACACCGAGAAATACTTCTTCTACCCGAAGGTCTCCGGCTCATTCAGGTTTCCGCAGCCGTTCCGCGGGCTCGAGGAGCTGAAGATTCGCGCCGCGTATGGTCAGACAGGGAATCAGCCGTTGTTCGGCCAGAAGTTCACTCCGCTCAGCGCGGTAGAGAACATCGCGGGATTACCAGGTCTGGTGGTCCCGGCGGCCGGCCCGGTAGGGTCGGATAATCTGCGTCCGGAACGACAGCGCGAGCTGGAAGGCGGAGCAGACATGACGCTGGCCGGAGGGCGCGGAGCGATCGAGCTCACCGCGTTCCGAGCCGAGGTGACCGACCTCCTGCTGCAGCGCACGCTGGCGCCGTCATCCGGGTTCGGGGTCGAGATATTCAACGGTGGCAAGCTGCAGAAGACTGGCGTGGAGGTCGGCGTCAGTATCGTGCCGATCCAGTCGGCGCAAACGGACTGGATATTCCGTACTTCGTACGCGTCGACACGGAGCAAGATCGTCGATCTTCCCGTCCCGCCATTCAGGGTGGGAGGATTCGGAACGGCCCTGGGTGCGTTCGAGATTGCCGAGGGTGCGTCGGCGACGCAGATCGTGGGGAACGACAGTCTTGCCAACGGCTCGACGGTCGTGCGCAAGATTGGCGACGCGAATCCGGACTTCAACATGTCGTTCTCGAGCGACCTGAGGTTCAAGGCGTTGCGTCTGTATGGTCTGCTCGACTGGCAGCACGGCGGCAGCATCATCAACCTCACCAAGTTCCTGTACGACCTGGGACAAAACACGGCGGATTACGCCGACCCCATCACGGTGGGTACGCTTCAGACCACTGTCGGGGCCAATCGGCTCAGGGTGTTCGGCAGGCAAACGGGGGTGTACGTCGAGGACGCGTCTTTCATGAAGCTTCGTGAGGTGACACTCTCCTTCGAGGTTCCCTCGACCATGATCTCGCGGCTTGGTCGCGGCGTGAGGTCGGCGCAACTCAGCCTGAGCGGTCGCAATCTGTTGACCTTCACCGACTACACCGGAATGGATCCGGAGGTAAGCAACTTCGGGAATCAGCAGATCGCCCGAAATATCGACGTCGCCCCCTTCCCACCGAGCCGGAGCTTCTGGCTTTCACTGAGCCTGGGGTTCTGACCATGACAACCATGAGAACTTCAACAATGAGACTGGCCAGGATCATCCCGGCTATCGCCACACTTTTTGTCGCGTCGGCGTGCAAGGACCTTGTCGTTCCCGATTTCAACAACACGAGCCTGGACGATCTGGTAGCGAATCCGACGCCGACCAAGATCGCGCAGGCGTCGCAGGGGCTGATGCTGGGCACGAGGGTCGGAATTGGAGCGCAGAACGGCTACGTCTCGCTCCTCGGCATTCTCGGACGGGAGTCCTACAACTTCGACGCCGCCGACCCCCGCTTCATCACCGAGATGGTGATCGGACCGCTCGATGGCGGTAGTCCGGCGTTCGGTGGAAACCTGTTCGCTGCCCCGTATCGCAACATACGAAACGCCAACCTTGTCCTTGGAGCAGTCGCGGGAGTGGTCGGAATGTCGCCGGAGCAGAAGTCGGCGGTTACGGGCTTCGCCAAGACCATTCAGGCACTGGACTACCTCCATGTCATCAACACCCGTGACGACCTCGGTGCACCGCTCGACGTGAACATCGATCCGATCGCTGCTCCCGCGCCAATCGCCACCAAGGCCGAGGTCTTCGCGTTTATCTCGTCGCTGCTCGATCAGGGACAGACGGACCTTCAGGCGGGCGGGACCGCATTTCCATTCAGCCTTAGCCCGGGATTCGCCGGCTTCAACACCCCGGCGACTTTTGCGCGGTTCAACCGCGCCCTGAAGGCGAGAGTGGAAGCCTATCGGGGCAACTACGCGGCAGCGCTGACGGCGGTGACTGGATCATTCATCGATCCCGCCGCACCCCTCACACTCGGCGCATACCACTCGTATTCCACCGGCTCGGGCGACACTCAGAACGCGCTTCTCGATCCGACAGGTCGCGCGATCGTGGCCAACCCCTCGGTGGTGACGGATGCGGAGCTGAAGCCGGACGGAACCCGTGACAATCGCGTACTCCAAAAGGTGGCGCAACTTGCCGCGCCGCGCGTGGTGCAGGGGATCACCACCGACTACGTCTTTTCGATTTACAACTCGAACGTCACTCCAATTCCAATCATCAGGAATGAAGAGCTAATCCTGCTGCGTGCCGAGGCGCGCTACTTCACCGGCGATCAGGTGGGAGCGCTCAACGATATCAATCTCATTCGTACGAA
Source organism: Gemmatimonadaceae bacterium (assembly GCA_041747535.1). GTDB lineage: Bacteria > Gemmatimonadota > Gemmatimonadetes > Gemmatimonadales > Gemmatimonadaceae > UBA4720. The sequence continues at coordinate 21,391 of JBGTEZ010000082.1, read as the reverse complement.
TTCGGGGGGACTCGCGGCGCGCGGGCCATTTCTAAGCGCGGCTGATTTTACGACCGAGCTCCTCAAGCAACGGCGTTACTCGCTGCTCTTCGAGGGAGGGCATCGCTGGATAGATGCGCGGCGGTTCGGCCGGCTCGCTACGCTTCCGAACGCACTCCCCGCTCACACCATAATGAGCCGGTTCCCGTTCCCCGAGGCGGAGTGCCTCGCCCGCGTTCCGGCCCCAACCCAGGGGTGCACTTAGGAAAATCGAGCGGGACCTCGAGCCGGAACTTGAGCCGCATCCTCCCTGGAGGATGCGGTTTTCGCTTACCCGCCAACCCCGGGCGAAAAGTCGCCGAAAATACGTTACGGCAGAGCTTCGGTCTCAGTCCATTACTTAATGGCCGCCACACGTATCATCGCAAAAAATGCGTCATGGTTTCGTCACGCCGCGAAGGTTGTCGCAGTTGCGGCGTCGTCCGGCGCCGCGCTCGTCAGCATCTTTACCGCTCTCTTCTCCTACGGAGTGCTCGGCGAAACGGAATCCCACCAGTCGATAGGCAATATCGGCGCGGCCTGGGTCGGACTCCGGCCCTCGGCCGACACCGCCACGGCAATAGGCGACACGCTGCACTACGCGGCGACCGTGACCGACAAGAACGGAAGCATTCTCGTAGGAGCACGCCCGACCTGGACGATCGGCGATTCGACTGTCGCCAAAGTCCTCCCCGACGGATCGGTCATCGCGCGTGGGCCAGGCCGGACCATTGTGGGCGTCGTCGTCGGCAAGCTGATCGCGACATCGCGCTTTGTCGTGCAACAGCGCGTTGCGTCGGTCGAGGTAACCCAGCCCGCCGGTGACGGCATCGCGATTCCCGAGGGTGGGCGCATCCTCCTCCACGCCCGGGCGCTGGACTCGCGCGGTCACGACATTGCCGGCCAGACTGCTTCATGGCGCTCGGACGACACGACGGTGGTAGTTCTGGATTCGACCGGCGTCGTCACCGCGCGGAACGCGGGCCGTACCTCGGTAAGCGCGCGCATCGAAGGCGTTTCCGGCAGGTCGGCGGTGTCGGTCGTAACGCCCGCGGCCGCACTCGCACTGGTGGCGGGTACAAATCAAAGCGCGGTCGCCGGCTTGCCATTGCCACAGGCGATCGTGGTCCGCGCGACGAACCGTCGAGGCGGCCCCGTCGCCGGAAAGACCGTTGAATTTCGCCTTCCCGTGGCACAGGGGAAGGTCGAGCCATCCTCGGTGAGTACCGACGCCGATGGCCGCGCGCGTGCTGTCTGGACCCTCGGAAGCTATCCGGGCCGGCAGACTCTCTTTGCAACCGTCGAGAACGTGGACAGCGCGTTGGCAATTGTCGCCGAGGCCGAGCCGGTGGCGAGCGACACCCGGATTCTGCCGCTGGTCGAATCCGTGGTCGGAAGAGCGGGGGAGACCCTTCCGGACGACATCGGGATCCGTGTGACGGATTCCTCAGGGCGGGTGCTCCCCGATGTGCCGGTCAGGTGGACCGCGCTCGATGGCGGTTCGGTCGAGGGGATTTCGGCTCGAACGGACTCGCTCGGGCTGGCGCGCGCCAGGTGGACGCTGGGGAAGAGAACGGGCCCTCAGCGAGTGAGAGCTCACGTTGGAAGCGGACCCGGAAGCCGAAGCCTGCTGCCGGCAACGCTTAACGCAAATGCCCTTGCCGGAACTCCAGCCGCGCTGTTGGTCGAGTCCGGCGACGCTCAAAAGGGAACCGCTGGCGCGCACCTGCCCAAGGTGATCACCGTGAGGGTCGTTGATCTGAATGGCAGCGGAGTCTCGGATGCCCCGCTCGAGCTGACGCCATCGTCGGGATCAGTAACGGATAGCGCGGTTCGTACCGACTCCTTTGGCAGGGCTCGAATTGGCTGGACCATGGGCCGTTCGGCGGGGTCCCACACCCTCGCCGTTCACGTCGAAGGTGTCAAAAAAGTCCTCAAGGTAAGCGCCCACGCGAAGGCTGCTGCGCCGGCCAATCTCTCCTTCGATGACGTAGTCCGTCAGGCCAGGACCAACCTTGGCCAGCGGACCAGGAGACTGTATGCGGTCGTGACCGACCTCTACGGAAACCCGGTTGAGGACGTCCGGGTGAGCTTCAGTGCGAGCTCAGGGACGGTCACCCCGAGGCGCGCGGTGAGCGACGCGAGGGGCAAGGCCGAGCTGACCTGGAAGATTGGCTCGAAGCCCGGCGAGCAGGTCTTGTCCGGCGCGGTGAGGGCGACGGATGTGAAGGGGGATTACACCATAGACATGGGCGCTCCACCGGTCTCGAAAACGGTCCCGAAAACCGCGTCGGCCAAGCCAAGGCCGGGCGGTAAACAGTCGTTTCGAGATCGCTCCGAGAACATCCAAAGACCTCATCAGTAGACGTCAAGTTACTTCTTAGAGGAATGCATCTAACCGCCGTGTCTACAGCTAGTTACAGCAGTCGTTTGGTGTGGTGGATAAGACGACCTCAACCTCAGCAGTTGCGCTTTTCACCCCCACCCGTCAAATAAAAGATACAGGCCCCCGAGTGGAGTTCTCGGGCGCCTCCGATAAACCGGCATACCCGTCGAAAGGCGGCGACGCAAAGCTACGAGACTAAAGCGGCAGACTCATCGCCGCCACGCCAGTCGAGCTACCGAAGAGGAGCCTCATGCGCCGCACTCGCACCCGTTCCAGCTCAGCTGTATTCGCCCTCGCAGTTGCCGCGGCAGTTCTGCCGATGGCCGCTCGCGCGCAATCGTTTTCGCGCGGTGGGCCGGCGAGCACTGGTGCAGTGCGTACCGGTTCCGACTCCCTCCCCGGCCACACGAACTCCCCGGCCCCCGTAGCCGATGAGCAGCCGCGCGGTGCCGCGGCTGTAGTGCCGCCTGGTGGCCCTGGCGGAGCGGGGCTGAGCGGAAAGGTCTACGCCCGCTTCCTTCTCCCGCAGGACTGGCTCCTGCTGGCTTCGCTCCCGGGCGATGAGTACCAGAACGGCTCGAGAAGCCCCGCGAACGCCGGCTTTCAAACGGTCTTTACGATGCGATCCTTCGGACAGAAGGTCCGGGCATCTCTTAACGGGTACAAGCTCGGGTACTGGCCCGCCGAAAAGGGCCGGATACGGTCCGAGGCCTACCGTAATCCCGATGGCTTCGTCGAGGTGACCCGCGAGAACGAGGACGCTCGTCTCTCCGAGCACTTCCGGCTCCGCGATTTCGTGTCCCACGGCCAGGCCAATGTCTGGCCCAAGTACGTCGTCATTCGCGAGCCTCTTCTCGACAAGCTCGAGCTGGTCATCCAGGACTTGAACTCCCGGGGAATCAACGCCGAGGGCATGCGGATCCGGTCCGGGTTCAGGACACCGGCCCACAACAGCGCAGTGCGGGGCGAGGGCAGCGCCCGGGACAGCCGCCACCAGTTCGGCGACGCTGTGGACGTATTCATCGACCAGGAAGGGACCGGCAGAATGTCGGACCTGAATGGCGACGGGCGCGTGAACTTTGCAGACGTGAAGCTGATTCTGGCCGCGGTAGAGCGCGTTGAGGCCAAGTACCCGGAGCTGGTTGGAGGCACTGGCCTCTACACCGGACGGAGCGGCTCGTTCGCGCACATCGATGTCCGTGGGACGAGGGCTCGCTGGGTACGCGGTGTCCGCCGTACTCGAAGCAGCCGCTATGCGAGCTCGAGAAAGAAGGGAAGCAAGTCGTCCACCGTCGCCAGCAAGACGTCCACCTCGGCGCGCGCGAAGTCCGTGATTGCCAAGCCGGCAGCCAAGCCGCGCGCTACGGTGAAGACGGCGTCGGCGGCGCCGGCTAGATCGGGAACCGCTACCCCCCGCTAATACGCGCGAGGGAAGCGGTTTCCACCGGACCTACCTGCCGAGCCAGTAGGTTGCCTTGATCTGAAATACGTTGGTTGGCCGATCCCGGAAAAGCGCCGACCGGTCCCGGGTAAATTTGAAGTCGCCGTAGTTATCGGACCCTTCCCGCTGCTGGGTCCAGACGAAAAAGAGCGTCGAGCCGGGCCGGTATTCCCAGCGCAGCACGCCCGTGCCGCGTAGCGAGCGCGAGTTGAAGTCCCTGTTCGCGAACGTGAACTCCGCGGCAGGACCAGCAGCGCCGTCGGGATCTACCGTATACCCGGTGACTTCTCCGGCCGCGTCGGTATTTGCGGTAACGGTGCTGTTATTGTCCCGCCCAAATACGAACATGCGACGCGACTTTGCCTCCGCAAATTCCTTGAAGCTCGTGTACTTACCACTCGCGAGGAACGGCTGCGCAAAGAGCTCTAGGGTCAAGTTCGGCGTGAAGGTGGTGTTTACGCGCGTGTCCAGTGAAAAGGTCTTCTGCTCGAGCCGGCCGAACACGTATCTCCTGCCGGCGAAAGGTGCGCTCACCAACGGGTCTGTTATCACGTCTACGTATTGTTGCGCGGTGAAGTCGTGGTCATACGATGGAGACAGGCTGACGAGCACGCGGGTTGACGGCTTGAAAGTCACCGTCGGATAGAACGCCGTCCGGCCACCCTCCTCGTTGTCGACGGGCAGGATGCGCTGCACCTGGATCTCCGCCACAATGCTCTTTCTGGAATCGGTTTCGAACTCGGCGGAGTACATGTTGTACCCGTACCGCATCACCGTCGGACCACCGCGCGTCAAACGCTCGTCGTAGGTGGAGGGATGGCGGATCGTGAAGAAGCTCACCTCCATGTAATTCTTGAACGTCGTTGCCCAGAAAGCGTGGTAGTCGACGTCCGTACGGTCGCCCTCGTAGTTCACCTGCTGCTGCGCGCCGAGGATGCTGAACATCGACCGGTAGAACGATTTCGGAGTCGTCCACTGGCGCACTCCGTTGAACAGCATCCACTTGTAATCGGAGCGGCTCAACACGCCGAGGTCGTTGGCTTCGAATCCGGGGCTCCGCCAGTTTTGCGTCGTCTCCCAGAGCCAGTCACCGGTTTCCTTCGCGAGGCGGGCGTAAAAACCGTAGCCGTAGAGATTGCGCCGGGTCGGATCGTAATCGGTCGAAAAAAGTCCGTCCGTCGTCTCTTCGCGACCGGTCCGCTGGTAGTATCGCGCGCTCGACTCCTGCGCGCGACGAATGGCGGAGGAATCGCCGCCGATATGGGTGAGAGCTGACTGGATGTTGAAGGAGTACGCTCGCTTGGCCCAGCGGTGATCGAGATCAACCCCGAACAGCTGCGCATTCGAGCGCAACCTCTGCACCTGGTCGAGGTTGGAGAGTGAACGGTTCACCGCCGTGCCGATCGTGCCGACTCTGGTCGCGCCCCCCCTCAGGTCCTTCCGCATGCGGCCGATGAAATAATTGGTGAGCGGCTCTATCTCCTGCGTCTCATCGACCGTGCTTCCAGCCGGCCGGAAAGTCGCGGTCTCGCGATTCGTCACCGCGTCCAGCAGGCCGAGCGAGATTCCCCCGCCGGTGCGTCCCGTGACCTTGGCCGCCCCAAGGATGGTGGTCGCCTCCGCCGCATCCATGAACTCCGCACGGCTGGACACCAGTCCGGCGAGTTGCGGCGAGCGGCCGATTCTGCGCGTGTAGATCGGACTCAGGCTCGAGACGTTGTTGCAGAAGAAGCAGCTGAACCCGCCATTGGAGAAGCTCCCCGAATTGGAAACGAAGAACGGCCGCTTTTCGCTGAAGGTCGTCTCGAACACGGAAAGATTCACAGATGCCGGGTCGACCTCGACCTGCCCGAAATCCGGGTTGATCGTCGCATCGAGCGTGAGGTTGGACGTAAGGTTGATCTTGAGGTCTCCCCCGACGCGGTGGCTCATCTCATTGTTCGAGTGAAACGGGTCTCCGGGTCGTGCCTTCTCGAGCTTGCTGCGCGACGTGATGTAAGGCACGATCTCCATCTGTCGCGGGGCTGAGGCTACAGTGATTCCCTCCAGCGTTCCATAGTACGCCGGACCACCGAACTCATTCATTCGCCAGAAGGCCCACATGTCCTCCTCGTTGCGCCGGTCGATGGTGCGCCAGATCTGCAGGCCCCAGGTCTGCTTCGTTTCCTGGGAGAACCTGAGCTGAGAGTACGGGATCCGAAATTCGGCGCTCCAGCCCAGGGAATCGATGGTGGTCGCGCCTTCCCATACCGGGTCGTAAGAGGCGTCCCCGTCCTGGTGGTCGCCCTTGACTCCAAGCGGATTCAGCTCGAACCACCGGCGACCGTTCTTGTCGCGAAAGGTGTCGAACACAACCGCGATTCGATCCGAGGTCAGGGAGTTGTCTCCGTTCATCACCTGGTCGCGCCGTGTCAGCGCCGCCCTTACTCCCCGAGCTCCCTCGGAATCGAACATACGGGCGCCGATGTAGATCGCGCCGTCGTCATAGAGGATACGCAGCTCGGTCTTTTCGCTGGCCGGCTTTCCCTCGTCGGGGCGCTGCTGGAGGAACTCCGTAATCGGGGTCGCGGCGGCCCACGCCGCTTCATCCACCCGGCCGTCGATCGCAACAACTCCCTGGCGGGCGGCCGCCTGCGCAACCGGTCGCGGGTCGTTCTGGGATAAAGTCGTCTGCTGCGAACCGGCGGGCAGGGCGAGCGAGAGTGCGCACAACAGCGTGACCATCACTACTGAGACAGACCGGCGTGCCAGCATCTAGAACTCCTTTTGGCCTATTTTTTTGGTGTCGATCTGAGGGACCGCTCGAATCAGCTGCTTCCGGTCGCCAGCAGCTTAGACTCCCCCCGGCCCAACATGGTTGGAACGATTGGGTCGAATTGCTGGTTCAGCGCGCAATCTGATGACTTTAAGCGGTATACGGAACATGGTGGCTTTAGGTGTCACAGCTGTGTCTGGATTTTGTCATAGCGGAGTATCGGCCTCTGGATGAGCTGTTACGCTGCGACCTATGCTATACTGTGGTGTATCTCACGTCGCCGGCCGCGTGGCCGTCCAACTTTCATCCACAAATCATGCGACTCATTCGCTCGGCCATCGCGCTTGCTGCCTTCACCGCCGTGCTTCCTCTCGCGGCGCAGACAAACCCGGCCAAGTCCACGTCCAGGGCATCGACGACAATCCTCGCGATTGATTCCCTCGAGCTCAAGCTGACTCCGGAGCTCCAGAAATCTCTCGACGACCTGGCCAGGGCCGTCGAGGCGCTGGCGCTCCGGATCGCGAATGATCCGGCTGTCCGCTCCGCAGCGGTGCAGGTTGCAACGGGATTCGTTACGACCGCTCAGAAGGTCGTGGCTGAGCAGTCGGACGTCATTCAGGAGGCGCTTAGAACCGCCGCCGAACGAATAGCCACGGCCGAAACGACACAGAGGAAGCCGCCGACCGCCAAGCCGTAAGGCGTATATTTTGGTCGTACCCGATCTCTGGAGCCAACCGATGCGTGCTGTCCTGGCAGTCCTCGCAGTTTCGTTCGCGGCCGTAGCCTGTTCGCCTGCCGCGAAAGATCCGGATGCCGTTGCCACCGGCGCTGATACGACCGCCCCGGCAATGTCCGCCGACCCCGACGTCGCCGCGATTGGCGGGGCAGGCGTACCGGCGGGGTACGTCGGAAGAACCGACCGGCCCGATCAGCAGCTCAGCGCCGCCAAGTACGCGGTGAGCGGCAACGGCTGGGACGTCACGACGGGGCCGGCCCACATCCTCTATCGTCACGGTGATTCTGCCAGCGGATCGTATACGGTCAGCACCACGATCGAACAGCTTGCTGCTCCCGCTCACCCCGAGGCATATGGGGTGTTCGTCGGCGGAACGGGTCTCGATGGACCAAACCAGCAGTATCTCTATTTCCTCGCGCGTGGCACCGGCGAGATGATGGCGCGCGTGCGCGAGGGGGACAAAACGAGGAACGTGCTGGCGTGGCAGAAGAACGCCGCGGTTCCGACTGCCAACGCCTCGGGCCAGGCATCGTACCGACTTGGAATCCAGGTCACGCCTGATTCGGTTCGCTTCCTCGTCAATGGTCAGCGCGCTGGAGCCGTGGCGGCGGCGGGCCTTCCGACCAGCGGAGCGTACGGCCTTCGCGTGAATCACAATCTCCACGTCCGCGCTCAACCGGCGACCGTCACCCGCCCCTGAATAACGGATGCTCAACGGGCACGGAGTCTGCCCGCTGAGCCGCCATGGATTCTTTCGGCGTTCTCGCTCAGGCCTTAGGCGTCGCATACGCCGCCGGCATCAATGTCCCGGCTACGATCGCCGTGCTTGGCGTCGCGCAGCGGCAGGGTTGGATCGACCACCTGCCGGCGGGCCTGGACGTCGTTGGAAATCCATGGATAATCGGGATCGCCGGATCGCTCTACGCAGTCGAGTTCCTGATAACTCTCGTGCCGGGATTCGCGAGTGTCTGGGAAACGGTGCAGACGCTGGTCCGTCCTCCCGCGGCGGCGGTGATGGCCGCGGCGACGGTCTACAGTCTCGACCCGCTGCTCGTTCTGCCTGCCGTTCTCCTCGGCGGCAGCTTCGCCGCTGCCACGCACGGCACCAAGCTGGGTCTTCGCTACGCGGTTGACGCGTCACCCGAGCCCGTGACGAACGCCGTCGCAAACCTGGCAGAGCTGGGCATGATCGCATCGGTTGGTCTCTTCGTCTGGAACCATCCCTACCTCACCCTGGGCGTCGCGGTCGCGGTGCTGGTGCTGCTCATACTCCTCGTTCGCCGGATACTCAGGTCTTTGCGTCGCCTTCTATCCGGCGAGTGGTACCGCGCCGGCGCGACACAGCCCGGGCACGGGTGATCCTCTTCCTATCGCCCGGTGCATGAGCAGCGAGTCCGCCAATCGATAGCGAGCGACGTGCTGACGGGGGCGGTGATTGCCACCCTTGTCGCTTTCGCCGCGCACTACCTCGGAGTTCAGGATCTCATAAGAATTCCGGACCTCGCTCTCTTCCTTCCCGCCGCCCTGCTCGGCGCGCTCATTGGTCCGACGCGGCTGCGGCCGCTGTTGTGGATTGGAGCCTTCCTCGTCACGGTCATCGTGCTCGTGATCATCTACACTCCGGTGGTTTCGGCACTCGCCGGACCGCTCGTCCGCCGCGACCGGTTGCCTGCGCGCGTTGATGCAATCGCCGCTCTCTCGCAGGGTCTCACGCCCGAAGGCCGGATGCGGAGCGCGAGCCTCGACCGGCTTCTTTCTGCTCTGGCTCTGGCCCGCGAGGGAAAGGCGGGAGCGGTGTTGGTGTCCGTTGAGGGCCGACCATACGGCGGACGTCCCGTCTCGGACTCCGTTGACCGGCGCGGGATAGTCGCGGCGTTTCCAGTTCCAGCGGAAGTGATCTTCGTTGATTCCGTGTCATCGACGCGCACGGAAGCGCTCAGGATGCGCCAGGTGGCGTGGCCGCGTGGCTGGAGGGTTATCGCCGTCGTCACATCGCCCCTGCACTCGCGGAGAGCCTGTGCTACTTTCGAAGCGGTGGGCTTCCGGGTCGTGTGCGTGCCAGCGGCATCACGCGAGAACGTTCTTCCCGGCGCCGATGGTCCACGCGATCGTTTGCGTACGTTCCGCTCCTGGCTTTACGAAACCTTTGCGGCCCCGACCTACAGGTCGCGAGGATGGATTCGCTGAGCCCCCCAATCCGTGATCGAGGAATCTGAATGACATCCGGACCGGCCATCCCGCCGTCAGCAACCTGGCGTCCAGCCCATCCCAAGGACCACGCGCAGGGGATCTGGAAGGTGATCACCGCCTCCTCGGTCGGGACGATGATCGAGTGGTACGACTTCTACATATTCGGCAGTCTCGCCACGATCATCTCCGCCGAGTTTTTTCCCGGTGGAAATCCGACGGCGGCGTTCCTCAAGACCCTCGCGACTTTCGCGGTCGGATTCGCAGTCAGGCCGTTGGGCGCGCTGGTCTTCGGACGAATCGGTGATCTCACCGGAAGAAAGTTCGCCTTCCTGGCAACCCTTCTGATCATGGGCGGATCGACCGCGGCGATCGGTTTCCTGCCGGGCTACGCGTCGATCGGCATGGCCGCGCCAATCATCCTCGTTGTGCTCAGGCTGCTGCAGGGTCTCGCGCTGGGCGGCGAGTATGGCGGCGCCGCGATTTATGTGGCCGAGCATGCACCGGACGGCCGCCGGGGATTCTATACCAGCTTCATCCAGACGACGGCGACGCTCGGACTCTTCGTCTCGCTGGCTGTGATTCTCGCTGTCCGCGGTATCGTTGGAGAAGACGCGTTCAGGGAATGGGGCTGGAGAGTGCCCTTCATTCTGTCACTGCTTCTCGTCGGCATCTCCTATTACATCCGGATCCGCCTCCGGGAGTCACCGCTGTTCACGATTCTCAAGGAGAGCGGGAAGACGTCGACGGCGCCGATCCAGGAGAGCTTCGGAACCTGGAGCCGCTGGCGGCTGTTCTTCACCATCCTCTTCGGCGCGGCGGCCGGACAGGCGGTGGTGTGGTACACGGGGCAATTCTACGCGCTGCTTTTTCTCCAGACGGTACTCAAGGTTCCGCTCACGACCTCGTACATCTGCGTTGCGGCCGCACTGCTGCTTGGCGCACCGCTGTTCGTTTTCTTCGGCGACCTGTCGGACCGCATCGGGCGGAAGAAGGTGATGCTCACCGGAAATCTTCTCGCCGCACTTCTTTACGTTCCGATCTATCAGGCGATGAAGGCGTTCTCCGATCCGCTCAATCCGGTGGCGCTCACGGCGCTCGTGTTCGTCCAGGTTGTGTTCGTGACGATGGTCTATGGCCCGATCGCGGCGTTCCTCGTCGAAGCCTTCCCGGCAAGGATCCGTTATACGTCGCTTTCGCTTCCGTACCACTTCGCGAACGGATGGTTCGGCGGGTTTCTTCCGCTCATCGCGACGGCGCTGGTCGCGCGAACCGGAAACATCTACGCCGGTCTCGCGTTTCCGATCACCGTGGCGCTCCTCACCGTCGTCGTGGGCTCCATCCTCATCAAGGACCGCCACAAGGAAAGCATCTGGGCGGAGCTCGAGGACGAGGGCAATCCGACCGTGACGGCGTCGATCGAGCGATGATTGCTTTCCTCCTTGGCGCGGCAGTGCTCGCCGCGCAGCCGGTCGATTCACTCAGGGCGCAGGTCGAGGGTCGCGTTGCGCGAATCCCCGGCGCCGAGGCAGCCGTTGCCTATATCGGCCTCGCGGCCGGCGACACGCTCTTCCTGAACGCCGACTCGTCGTTCCACGCCGCCAGCACCATGAAGATTCCGGTGATGATCGAGCTTTTCCGGAGCGCCAACGCCGGCCGCATATCGATGGGGCAGGGAATACTGCTCGTGAATCATTTCGCATCGATCGTCGATGGCTCACCGTATTCACTGGATCCTGCCGCGGATGGGGACACAGTCCTTTACCGGCGCATCGGGCAGCGCGTGCCTGTCGACACTCTCCTCAGGCTGATGATCACGCGCTCGAGCAATCTCGCGACCAACACACTCATTGCGCTCGTTGGCGCCGTCGAAGTGACGCGTGCGATGCGGGGCTTGGGGGCCGGCCACATCGAGGTGAGGCGGGGCGTCGAGGACGGGAAGGCGTACGATCGGGGGCTCAACAACACTGCGACAGCGAGAGATCTGGCCGTCATACTGCGGGCGATCGAGGAGGCGAAGGGTGTGACCGCAGCCGACAGGCAGCACATGCTCGACATACTGCTCGCTCAGGAGTTCAATCAGAAAATTCCTGCCGGTGTGCCTCGGGGCGTGCGGGTCGCGCACAAGACGGGAGAGATAACGGCCCACTCTCACGACGCTGCGCTCGTTTATCCGCCGAGCCGGAGGCCGTACGTGCTGGTCGTGCTTACCCGCGGAATCACCGATGGCGCCGTCGCTGACAAGCTGATCGCGGATATCTCCAGGATCGTTTACACGCACAACGCCGCGCGTGCGGCGTTGAACCCCGCTCCGTCCCCGCGCTGATGCGCGTCGCCTTTCTCGGACTCGGCGACATCGGCAGCCTGATGGCCGGCCACCTCGCGCGCGAGCCATTCTCGCTCACCGTCTGGAACAGGACCGAGAGCAAGGCCCGCGAATTTGCGGCGAAACATTCCGTTCGCATCGCCGCCACTCGCGCTGACGCCGTTCGAGGCGCCGCGGTGGTGGTGACATGTCTTCCGTCTTCGGCGGAGGTGGAGGCGGTGCTACATGGCGAGAATGGAATCATCGATGCCCTCGAGCGTGGCGCGGTGCTTCTCGACTGCACCTCCGGGGATCCGCCTACGTCCCGTTCGATCGCGGCCGAGCTCTCCGGTCGCGGCGTACGCTTCATCGATGCGCCGGTGAGCGGTGGCACCGTTGCCGCGAAAGCCGGATCGCTCACGATCATGTGGGGCGGAGACGAGTCGGCATTCGAGCAGGTTCGCCCGGTGGTCGAAGCATTCGGAAAAAAGATCGTGCACGCCGGACCGGTCGGCGCGGGCGATGCGCTCAAGGCGGTGAACAACGCGCTGCTCGCGGTTCACATCCTCTCGACCGGTGAGGGACTGGCGGTGCTGGTGAAGGCCGGAGTCGACCCGAAGGTCGCGCTCGAGGTTATCAATGCATCGAGTGGGAGATCGAACACGTCCGAGAATCTCATTCCCCAGCGCGTTCTCACGCGTGCATTCCCGCGCACGTTTCGTCTCGCTCTCCTCGACAAGGACATCGGCATTGCCGAGGCCCTCGCGCAGGAGCTGGGGATGCGGACCCCCGTGCTTTCATTGGCTGCCAGACGCCTCCACGAAGCGCGCGCGGCGCTAGGGGAAGAGGCGGATCACGTCGAGGCGGTAAAGATGATCGAGGCGGAGAACGGCGTAATCATCGAGTGATCACCTGAGGCGGCCGGCGGCGACCACCGGTTTCCCGTCGACGGTCAGCGTCGCGCCTCCCAGCTGCGCCGTAAAAACAAAATCACTGCGATTGTCTCCACCGAAGCCGCGATTGTCGCCAAACCCCAGGACGATCGCTCCCGGTGCGGTCCACACCACGCGCCCCGAGCCAACGGGGAGCTTGGTCTGCTCGTTGATGCCGATGTCGATGAAGCCGAACCGGTTCTTCGCGCCGCTCGCGCTTTCGTAGCGAGCCTCGAGCGCCGACATGTCGTTCTCGGCGGTCATGGCGGTCAGTACGCCCTTTTCGAAGACCAGAGTCAGGCCTCTGATCAGGCGGCCATCCCACACGAGCCGGTCGAGCACGATCCTGCCGTTTGCTGATCCGTCGATTGCCGGCAGGATCACCTCGCCCGCCGGAAGATACGTCGCCGCGGCGGCGGAGCCCTGCTTGACCTTGTCGGCGGTCAACGCGCCGTCGGAGACGAATCCATCCTTCGGTTTTACGCGCAGCGAGAGGTTGGTACCGTTCGGCGCCGTAATGGTGACGACGCCGGCCTCGGAAAACGAGCGGCGCACCACCTCGCCTTTCGCTCGCAGTGACGACGCGCTCACGCCCGCCGCCCGCCAGAAAGCGGACGCCAGTGCCGGCTGCGGTACGCCGAGCCTCCGGGATAGCGAAACCGTCGGATAGAGACCGTTGCCGAGATTGACGAGGCGAACGTTGCGCTTGAAGTAGGCCTCGCTCACCGGCTCCGCCGCTTTCGCTCTGGCGGTGCGCCGTGCGACGGGAATGCCGGCAAGCAAGCCTTCGTTCTCGTTGAAGTCGACCGCGATCTGCACGTCGAAGTTGTTGACGAGCAGCATGTCGACCGGAGAGGTGACATTGTCGAAGGCCGGCGCCACATCCTCGAAAGAGCGGCGCTGGAAACGGTCGCTCGAAATCGTTATCAGCGGATGCGCTCCGACCTTTCGCGCCTCGATGGCGATGTCTTCGAGAAGCGTTGCGTCGCGCACGCTGCCGCTGATCAGGACTTTGTCCCCCGCCTTGACCATTCCGGCCTGAACGAGGTTGCGCGCAACGAGCCGCGGATTGGCCGCCTGCGCGCCCGCGGTCGTTCCAAGAAAGAGCGCGACGATCGTAGCGCCGAATCGAAGCCAGTTCTTGCCGGTCATTCGCACCCCCTGCAGGTGTTCGCCGCTTCGTCCCCGCGGCCAACCTAGACCTCGCCGCGAAGCACGGCAAGAGCGGCTTCAATTAGCACTCGGGTGGCGCCATATTTGTGCAGCGATGACTACCAAATCCACGACGGTCCTCGACGCCCGGGCCGTCGAGCGCACGCTGAAGCGCATGGCGGTCGAAATTGTCGAGAGAAACCGGGGCACGGACGACCTGATCGTCGTCGGGATTCAGCGACGGGGCGTCCAGCTCGCCGATCGTATCGTAAAGATGATCGAAAGCGGCGAAGGTACATCAGTGCCGCAGGGCTCACTCGACATCACGCTTTACCGTGACGATCTGCAGACGATTGGCCCGCGCCCGGTCGTCGGACCGACGTATCTCCCGTGGGATCTCGACGGAAAGCACATCGTGATCGTCGATGACGTGCTCTACACCGGCCGCACGGTACGCGCGGCCCTCGACGAGCTCGCGGACTTCGGTCGGCCGGCATCGATCTCCCTGGCGGTGCTGATCGATCGGGGTGGCCGGGAGCTTCCGATTCACGCCGACATCGTCGGCAAGGCGGTAACCGTCGGAGCGACCGAGCGCGTTGACGTCATGGTCGCGGAGCTCGACGAAAGAACGGAAGTGGTGATCGTGCCCAAGTCGTCGGCGTGAGCGGAGCGCTCGGCAAGGACCTCCTCGGGCTGGAGTCCCTGAGTGGCGGGCAGATTCGCCTCATTCTCGATACCGCCGAGCCGTTCAAGGAGATCAGCGAGCGGGCGATCAAGAAAGTGCCGGCGCTCCGCGGCTCGACGATCGTCAATCTTTTCTTCGAGAACTCCACCCGGACGCGGATCTCCTTCGAGTTCGCGGAGAAGCGGTTGTCGGCCGACACCGTCAACGTGTCGACCGCCGGATCGAGCGTGTCGAAGGGAGAAACACTCGTCGATACCGCGCGCAATCTCGAGGCGATGCGAATCGACATGGTCGTGATCCGCCACTCCGCGTCGGGCGCGGCGCAGTTTCTCGCCGAGCGCATCGAGTCGAACGTGATCAACGCCGGCGACGGGATGCACGAGCACCCGACGCAGGGGTTGCTGGACATTCTCACCCTTCGCGACCGGTTCGGAGACCTGAAGGGAAGGCGCATCTGCATCTGCGGCGATGTCCTTCACTCGCGGGTTGCCCGCTCCAACATCTGGGGCCTCACCAAGCTCGGCGCCGAGGTGGCGGTTTGTGGTCCCCGGTCGCTGATGCCGAACGCCATCGACGAGATGGGCGTCACAATCTTCGACCGCGTCGAAGAAGCGATCGAGTGGGCCGAAGCGCTCAACGTCCTCAGGCTGCAGCTCGAGCGAATGACCTCCGGCTACATCCCTTCCGCGCGCGAATACAACAGAGTCTTCGGAATTACGCGCGAGCGCCTGGACCGCGCGCCCCGCGATGTTCTGATTCTTCACCCTGGTCCGATGAATCGTGGCGTCGAGATCGATTCCGATGTTGCTGATGGACCGCACAGTGTGATCCTCGATCAGGTCACCAACGGTGTTGCGGTGCGTATGGCTGTGTTGTATCTGCTCGCCGGCGGGAAGCCGGAGCTGGCGGAGGCCGCCAAGGGCGGAGCGAGCCGTGGACGGGAGGACCGGGAATGAGGCCGCTCCTGCTCAAGGGTGGCAAGCTGGTCGATCCGTCGCAGAACATGAACAAGGTTGGCGATTTGCTGATCCTCGATGGCGTCGTGGAGAAGGCCGGCGGCACGATCGCCGGACCGGATGACGCCGAGGTGGTCGACTGCCGGGGTCTCATCGTCTCACCCGGATTCATCGATGTTCACTGCCACCTCCGTGAGCCGGGCCGCGAGGACGTGGAAACTGTGGCGACTGGCGCGCGCGCCGCCGCGGCTGGTGGTTTTACCGCGGTTTGCGCGATGCCCAACACGGATCCCGTCACCGACAACCAGGCGGCCGTCGGCTTCATCGTCCGCCAGGCGCAGCGTGCCGGAGCGGCACGGGTGTATCCGATCGGCGCGATATCGGTTGGACAGCATGGGAAGGTGCTGGCCGAGTTCGGAGAAATGGTGGGCGCGGGCGCGGTTGCGGTCAGCGACGATGGCAAGCCGGTGGCGAGCGCACAGCTGATGCGAACTGCCCTGGAATACGCGCGCACGTTCAGGATTCCCGTCATCGACCACTGCGAGGAACCGACGCTCGCCGCCGGCGGATCGATGAACGAAGGTCTGGTCAGCGCCCAGCTCGGTCTCAAGGGAATTCCGGCGGAAGCGGAGGAGATCATGGTCATACGCGACATCCTCCTCGCCCGGCTGACCGGTGGCCACGTCCACCTCGCGCACATGAGCACGCGCGGATCCGTCGAGCTGATTCGGTGGGGCAAGGAGCGCGGAATCAACGTGACGGCGGAGGTCTGCCCACACCATCTCTCGTTGACCGAAGAGAGTGTGCGCGGGTACGACACCGACGCGAAGATGAATCCGCCGCTCCGGACCGCGGCCGATGTCGAGGCGCTGCGCGAAGCGGTGAAGGACGGCACGATCGATCTGATTGCGACCGATCACGCGCCGCACCACTACGACGAAAAGGAGCGCGAGTTCGCTGACGCGCCCAACGGCATCGTCGGGCTGGAAACGGCTCTTGCCGTCGTGGTGACCAACCTCGTCGAAAAGGGTGGTCTCGGCTTTCCCGATCTGGTGGAGCGAATGGCCTGCGCCCCGGCGCGATTGTTCAATCTGCCCGGCGGCTCGCTCGCCAGCGGAAGCGTCGCGGACGTGACGGTGTTCGATCCGGCAGCCAGATGGAAAGTGGATCCGTCGCGCTTTCTGTCAAAGGGCAGGAACACGCCGTACGCGGGAATGACCCTCATTGGGCGCGCCGCTTGTACTATTGTGGACGGTACAATCGTCTATCGGGCGGGACTTCCCGGCGATGGGCGGGAGGAGAAGAGCCGAGTCAGGGGATAATTCAGTATGAGTGAGAAGGAGCCGGTTTCGCTGGACGCGCTCAACGGCCTCCTTAAGGAGCGCCAGAGATATGAGGAGTGGCTGGCCGCGCTTGAGGCGAAACGCGCGGCTACGCCCGAATCCGTGTATCAGCGCGTCCAGGCCGATTACCAGGTCCGCCTTCGCGACGTGTCGGCCAAGCTCGCCGAGCGGGCCGGCGAGCTGAAGGAGAGCATCGACTCGCTTACCGCACGGCTCGACGAGATCTCGAGCCAGGAATCGCAGCAGCGCGAGGCACGCCAGGAAGCCGAGCTCAGGGCCGCCGTCGGCGAGTACACGCAGAAGCAGTGGAAGGAGATCGGCGGCGCATGGGACAACGAGCTGGCGCGGCTGACGAAGGACAAGAACGCGCTGGACACGCAGGTCAAGGAGCTCAGGCGTATTTATACGCTGACGATGAAAGAGAAGGCGCAGGCCCCGGCAGCAGCCCCGGTCCCGGTCCAGCACACGGCGGTAAATTCTGGTCCCGAGGTTTCGCGCACACCAATCTCGCCAGTGGTTTCACGCCCGGCGGTTCCCGAGCCGCCGACGCTGAATCCTCCGGCCCGATTCGAGACGCCGGCGCAAGCACCCGCTGGCCAGCAAGGCGGCGTGAAGCCGCGATCGCCATTCGATCAGTTTCCGGTGTTGAGACCCCAGGGCGGAGGCGCGCCCGCCCCGGCGCCTGGGCCCGCGGCGGCAATTGCCACTCCGCCCAAGGTTCCTCAGGCGGGTAGGGCGAACGATCCGCGCTCGGAGCAGCACAAGACGCTCAAGTGTCCGGAGTGCGGCGCGGCGAACTATCCGACCGAGTGGTATTGCGAGCGCTGCGGCGGCGAGCTGGCCACAATGTAGGCGTGTACCGGCAGTCGGTCCCGCGGCGAGATCCGCATGATGTGAAAAGGGCGCCCGTCAGGCGCCCTTTGTGCTTCGTGCTACCGCTCGGTTATTTGGCGGCTTTCGCGAGCCGGCTCTTGTGGCGGGCAGCGGCGTTCTTGTGGATCAGCCCCTTTCGCGAAGCGCGGTCCAGAAGCTTGACGGCGGCGAGTCTCTCTTCGGCCGAAGTGCCCACGGTTGCTCTCTTGAGCGCGGTGCGCAGGGCGGAACGCTGGGCTCGGTTACGGATCGCAGCGGCGCGCGACTTCCGCATGTTCTTTTTCGCTGACGCAATATTGGGCAACTGACTAATCTCCAGACATTTGGCGGGTTTTCCTTAGCCGTGAAAGTTCGTCACGAGGGGAGGCGAAGTCAAGTTCTGGCACGCGTTTGGGTCACGTTAGAAGGTGTGAGCGCCGGTGAGTCGGAGGGGGGACCGGGCTCCGCGGCCCCTCGCTTACACGCTGCGAGCCTCGCCGGTGAATTCGTACGGCTCCATGTCACGAGTCACTTGCTACGCGAGAGGCCGCTCCACCCGATCACCCCTCCGACCCCCCACGTAGTCCGTCTCGTGACCAAACCGTGTCTCCACCTACCCTCTGCTCGGTCCCGCGCGCGACCACGCCACCAGGGATATTCTCACCTACCCCACACGGGATGCTATCGCAACGCGCGGGATTCGCACCGATCTCCAGACGGCTGTGCGGGCGTGAAGCGGAGAACTAGCCGATCACGTCCGCGTCAGCCTTCGGCCATCGCAGCTTGAGCGAGCGCAGGGTGTCGGCGACGGTCCGGGCGATCAGATAGTTGCGGACCTTCTTGTCATCGGCGGGAACGACGTACCAGGGCGCCTCACGCGTACTGCATCGGCGGATCGCGTCCCGGAAGGCATCGGTATACTCGTCCCATTTCCCACGCTTCTCGAGATCGCCGGGATTGAATTTCCAGTTCTTTTCCGGGTTGGTGAGGCGTTTGTTCAGCCTTTCAAGCTGCTCGGCCTGGGAGACGTGAAGAAAAAACTTGAGGATGCGCACGCCGCTGGCTGAGAGCTGCTCCTCGAAGGCATTGATCTGCCCGTAGCGAGCTTCCCAGACTGCTTTCGGAATGATCCGATTCACCCGCGTGACGATGACGTCTTCGTAATGGGACCGATTGAAGATTCCGATCATTCCGCGCGCCGGCACCCGTTGGTGCACGCGCCAGAGGAAGTCGTGCCGCTGCTCCTCCTCGGTCGGAACCTTGAAGCTGGATACGTTGACGCCCTGCGGGTTAACGCCGGTGAACACCTTTCTGATCGTGCCGTCTTTCCCGGAGGCGTCGCGTCCCTGGAGCACGATGAGGAGCGCGAACCGGCCGTCGGCGTAGAACTTTCGCTGGATATCGCCGATGCTCTCGACGAGCTTCGACGTATCCCGCTTCAGCTTCTCGTCGTCGGGAGCGTTGGCAACGCGCGCGTGCTTGTCGAGCAACTTCAGCGGCGCACGTGGCAAAACGGGCTTGAGCTTCAAGATGGCATCCTCGGGAGTAGTGGCAGGCAACCGCGTGACACACCATTCCGGCCGAGCCAGAGGCGACGCTGGGGGCTCGCGCAATCTGCCAAGCCTGCCGAGAGATGGAGTGGAATGCTAACTTCAATGCAAGGATCGGTCTCCCTCTCGCCAAAACCAATTGGACAAGTTCCAGAACTTCATCCTCATCGCGCCGGTGTTGCTCTTTTCGATAGTGGCGCACGAATACGCTCATGGCTACGCCGCGCTTCGCCAGGGCGATACCACGGCGTATTCTCTCGGACGGCTCACCTGGAATCCGCTCCCCCACATCGATCTGTTCATGACGATCCTGCTTCCTGTCGTCACCTATTTCACGACGGGGATAGCTTTTGGCGGGGCCAAGCCGGTGCCGGTGGTGCCGCGGAACTACAGGAATTTCAAGCGCGGCGACATCATCGTCTCGCTGGCGGGAGTGACGACCAACGTCGTCATTGCCATTCTATGTATTCCGCTGATCATTCTGATTGGAGCGCTGGGCAGCGCCGTTCCCGCGCTCATGGACACCGGCGCGCTCCTGCAGCGGATGCTGGTCTACGGGATCCTGATCAATCTCGCGCTCGCCGCCTTCAACCTCATCCCCATTCCTCCGCTCGACGGATCGCACGTCTTCAAGTATCTGCTTCCCCCGGCGTGGGCGCTCAACTACCAGCGGCTGGGGGCGCAGGGACTGCTGATCCTCTTTCTGCTTATCGCGTTCGGCGGGCCGGTGCTCAACATCTGGTTCAAGCCGGTGTTCATGCTTGACCGTCTCGCGACCCGCGCCGTCTTCCCCTACATCCTGCCGAGTCAATGGACGATGTGAGCTTCGTGGCGGGCAACGGGGCCGCGTCGGACGTCTTTCTTGTCGACCTCGCCGGGTTTTCCGGGCCGCTCGACCTGCTGCTCTCGCTCATCCGCGACGAGCAGATCGACATCTACGACATTCCGATCGCACGCATCGCGGAACAGTTTCTCGCGCGCATCTCGACCCTCAAGCTCGACGAGGCCGCTGACTACCTAGAAATGGCGGCGCGCCTGGTACGGATCAAGGCGCAGATGCTGCTCCCTCGGCGCGAGGGAGAAGAGTTCTGGGATGACCCGCGTGCCGAGCTCGTGCGCAGGCTCCTCGAGTACCAGCAGGTGCGTGAAGTAGTGGATGTGCTCGAGCGGCGCAGCGAAGACAGGCGCGGCCGTTTCGCCCGCGCCTATTCTCAGGAGATGGAGTCGGTGCCGGCCAGCGGACCGCTCAGGATCTCTCTCCCCGAGTTGTTGGGCGCCGTCGACAGGGTCCTCCGCCTCGCGAAAAAGCCCCACGTCCACGACGTCGTTCCCCGCGCTCTCGACGTCGATGGAGCGATCGGAATCGTGCGCGCACTTTTGGCGATTCGTGCCCACGCGCAATGGAAGGATGTCCTTCCCCGGAACGCCGAGCCGTGGGAAGTACTGTCAGTGCTGCTTGCGCTGCTCGAGCTTGCCAAGCGTGGCGAGCTTCGCCTCAACCAGCCGCGCGCGTTCGCGGCCTTCGACATCACACGTGACTCCTCTAGCGAAGCTGCTTGAGGCGGCGCTCTTCGCGAGCGCTGTTCCGGTTCCGGTCGCCGATCTTCGGGCGGTGGCGTCGCACGCGGACGACGGCGAAGCGACCCTCGAGGAAGCGCTGGCCGAGCTCCGCGAACACTACGACACGGATGGCCACGGAGTGGAGCTCGTCGAGGTCGCCGGCGGGTGGCAGATCCTCACCAGGCCCGAGTACACCGAGGCAATCGAGCGGGCACAGCTGGCGCGCCGTCCGCAGCGGCTTTCCGCTGCCGCCCTCGAGACGCTCGCGATCATCGCGTACCGCCAGCCGATCGAGCGCGGCGAGATCGAGGAGATCAGGGGCGTCGGCGCCGGCGCAATCCTCAAGTCGCTGCATGATCGCGGCCTCATCGACGTCGTCGGGCGCGGCGAGGGAATCGGCAGGCCCCTGTTGTACGGCACGACGCCGGCGTTCCTGGAACAGTTCGCGCTCCGCCACCTCGAAGAGCTGCCGCGCGCCGACGAGCTCGCGATCGCGCTTCGCGCGACGCGCCCAGCGCAGTCCGCGCCCGCGG